>CAYQUY010000099.1:0-8575 GCA_964420755.1 uncultured Anaerolineaceae bacterium | reverse complement strand
GAGTATGCGCCTGGCGCAGCCGGGCCAGAGCGCGTTCGGCTCCAGGCGGTGGGCGGCCGCCAGGTCGCCGGCGAGCCGGGGGAATGGGGCGCCGAGGGAAGATGGGCATCGTTTCGCCTCCGTGGCAGGTTAGGCTCGCGGGATAGGTCGGCAGTGCGCTCGGTGGTGATGTGCGCAACCCGCCGGGCCTCTACCCGTCGAGCTCGATGGACTCCATGTCGGCTTCGCCGGTTCCCGCTTCCAACGAGGGCACGACGGGCCGGGCGAAGACGAGGTACCCGGTATGGGCCACCATGCGGTCCGTCGGGCGCAGCCGCTGAGGGACGACCTTGTAGAACCGCAACATCAACTCGCAGACTTCGACAAACGCGAATGATTGCTCCTGCATTGCCTGCAGGAGCGCGGACACCTGGTTCGTCGTGGGGAGAATCGTGCCGAAGGCGCCCCCTGGGTGGAGCGCCGCCCGGACCTGGGGAAGGAAATGCTCCGGATTGGGAACGTCGAGGAACAACGCGTCGGCGTCGGTTTCGTCGAAACCCTGGGCAATGTCCCTGAGCTTGAAGACCACCCGGTCCTCCAGGCCGACCCGCTCCAGGTTCCGCCGGGCAAGTTCCTGCATGTCCTCCCGCCGCTCATAGGTGATGACTTTCCCCTGGGGACCGACCGCCCAAGCGAGTGCGGTCGTCAGGGCCCCTGAACCCGTTCCTCCTTCGACGATTGTCTTGCCGGGGCCGACCGATAGGCGCACCAGAATGTAGCCAATGTCTTTGGGGAAGATGATCTGCGAGTTACGCCGTATGTTGATAAGCACGTCGTGCAGGGCTGGCTCAACCAGATAGAACCTGCTACCCAGATGGCTCTCCACCAGGGACCCCCATGGCATACCAATCAAGGCATCGTGCTTGACCACGCCACGATGCGTCTGCAAATCGGCGTGCGGCTCGAGGCGGAAGATGAAGTACCGGTGTTCGCGGCCGACCAGCATGACAACATCGCCGGCCTGAGCAGTCTTCACGTCAGCCTCCCCATGGCCACCGGCAGCGAGCGCCTGACGGCCCACCTGGATTCGGCCGTGGAACCGTGTGATCGGCCAGCGGCAGAGACAAGATTACCACGTGTGTCGGAAATGGGCTTCCCGTCCTCTTTGGCGGTACCTGCGGATTCTAGGTTCTGGCGCCCCGGCCCGCCAATCCCGCCGCGGCTTGCGGCTTGAGGGCCACCAACCGCAGGACGACGCTCCGCCGGAGTTGCAGGCGCTTCACCTGGGTCTTGAAGCCCAGGGGCTTGAACTGTCCGGACCAGGCCACCCCTGGCTCGCTCGCCTGGCCAGTAACCTTGTTGAACCACGCTCCGATGCGCTCGATGGCCGACCGACCAGCGATCATCGCGATCGGAATGACCACGAAGTGGCCGCCTGGCTTGAGCACACGCCAGGCCTCGGCCAGAGACCGTGTGTCGGCGATGTACTCACTGGGGAAGGTTGAGAGCACCCCGTCGAAGCACCCGGCGGGGAAAGGGAGGCTTTGCGCCCGGGCACGGGCGAGCCTGGACGTCATACCGTGGCGCCGAAGCCGATGGGCAGCCAATCGCCCCATCTGACGGGAAGGATCCACGCCGGCGGCGGACCAGCCACGGGCCGTCATCTCCCGCAGGAAGTGGCCTGGGCCATGGCCGATTTCCAGCACCTTCCCTCCCTCCAGGACTTCCAGCCCGGTGGCCTGCCACATGCCCCACTGCCCCAGCGAAACCAGCCAGGCGATGGCATCGTAAGTCCAGGCCATGTCGGTGTAGAGATGAGGGGCGAACCACCTCACGATGGCCAGGATGAGCCTCATGTTGTGCCAGGCCAGAGCGCTCTGAAGGTCGCGAGGCGGATACCTTCCTGGGCTACTGCTAGGCGAACAGCGGGGTCGGTCAGGGCCGCCAGTTCACGCTCGCGCTCCCTGGAGTACATGCTGGTCTCGATCAACGGTTGGTCGGCATAGCCCGGGTGGGTCATCAGTTCGGTCACGCCCTCCGGCAGGCCGTGCACCATGTTGAGGAGATTCGCGAGGCTGGCGTCCCAGGCGAACCAGCCGGGGAGGAAGACATCCGGATGGGGGATACCTGACTGTGCGAGGCGCCGGGAGGCCTCGCCCCGCACGAAGGTGCGGATGGCAGGTGGATATCCCTGCAGCTGGGCCTCGGGTATGAGCTCGGGCGAGACCGCAGGACGTACGCCGCAGCCGACCTCGCGAGCCAGGGAGAGGCACAGGTCCCAAAGTGGGGGAACGAGGGCGGCGACGTGATGGTGGCTGTCCAGGTGATCGAGGGTGACACCGGTTCGAATGAAGAGCTGGACCTGCGCCCTCCACTCCGCCTCGACCTCGGACAGGTTGACAGGCAGCGGATCGGCCACCAGGGATTCTGGGCTGCGGAATCGACCCTGGGAATCGACCAGGGAGGGGACGGCCTCGGCCGGGGAGCATGGCTGCCCAGAGGTCAGGTTCAGATGGACCCCCAGGCCCAGGCGGGGCGTCTCCTCACGGGCCCGCCGGACCTCCTCCAGGACGCCGGGCATGTTGACCATCACCGTCGTGACGGTAACGATGCCCTCCCGATGTGCCATGCGAATTCCCTCGGAGACACCGGCGGTCCGACCGTAGTCATCTGCATTGACGATGAGGATCCGTTCCAAGAGGCACACTCGATTGATGGAGCCAGGCCGCCCGGCAGGTGTCCTGTAGATCGTTAGGGCCTCGGCGCCGCAGGCGCAGGAGAGTCGCCTTGGCTGTCGATTTACCGGCGAAACGTGAAGGCCTAGGTGACCCGGTCTACCTGGATCCCCTTAGAAGACAACCAGTCGATCGCCCGCTCGACCTCTGCTTCCAAGCCAGACGCTTCCAACTCGATCCAGCCCTCGTGGAGCGTGATCTGGGCCTGGCGGATGTTCACGCTGAGCTCGAACTGCCGAATCAGTTGCTGGATAACCGGTTGCCCGGCGAGAGAGGGCGGGTAGTTCAACCGCAAGATGTGCGTGGCCATCCTCCCTCCCGGCGGGTGCCCGCTCCTGGAATCGACAGGACGGTGCTAGGCAAAGGATTGTAGCATCCGGGAGAAAGGGAGTCAAAAGAGCGGGGGGATCGGGGGTCCGAAAGGGCAGGGGCGGCCCACTCCAGGACCGTGTGAGCCGCCCCTAAGTCTGGCCCTGGGCTAGCCAGGGGATGGACGCTCCCCGCAGACCGGCGGGGAGCTGTGTCATTTCCTTAGGAACGAGGTCGCTCTGCCAGCGTAAGCGAGACATCCAACTGCTGGGTTCCTCGCAAGACGCTCAGGCTGATCGTCTCGCCAGGGCTGTGCTGGAACAGCAGGTTGATGAATGGGCTGTCAGACGATATCGCACGGCCGTCGACCGCGGTTATGATGTCACCGCGCTGGAGACCGGCCTGGTCCGCCGGCCCTCCGGGGGTCACCTCGGTCACGAGCACGCCCTCGCCGGGCTCCGACTGCTTGCCGGAGGCCTGCTGCGTGTTGACGGCCTCCCACTGGATCCCAAGATATGGATGGGAGACGTACCCCCTGGCGATCAGCTGCTCGATAACAGCCCGCGCCGTGTTGCTGGAGATGGCGAACCCCAGTCCCTCAGCCGCAGCGGAGGTTAATCCGTTGCCACGGACAACAAGGGTGTTGATGCCCACCACCTGGCCGGCCAGGCTGACGAGCGGCCCACCGGAGTTGCCGCTGTTGATGGCCGCGTCCGTCTGCAGCATCCCTTCCATCTGGTAGCCCGTGGCGGCCTCAATCGAACGGTCAGTGGCGCTGATCACCCCAACCGTAACTGTGTTCGCCAAATCCCCCAGTGGCGATCCAATGGCGATGACCGTCTCTCCTGGTTCAAGCGTGTCGGAATCGCCCCACTCAGCGACCGCCGGCATGGTCCCCTCGACTTTGAGGACGGCAAGATCGGCGAACGGGTCAACGCCGACCAGTCGGGCCGATAGCGTCGTGCCGTCCGCCAGGGTCACCTCCAGACTCTGCGCGCCGTCAACCACGTGATTGTTGGTCACGATGTACCCGTCGGCAGAGATGATCACACCGGAGCCCGAGGCGGTGGCCTCGCCGGTCATGCCGAAAATCGTCTGCTGCGGCTGCAAGTGGTTGACGACCGTAACAACCGCAGGGCCGACTCTTGTTACGGCCTCGGTGATAGCCGTGCTCACGTCGTAGGAGACCTCGACGTGACTGACCTCTTGCGAGACGCTTGCCGTTGCCGTCGCTGGTGTGGCGCGGTTGACGGACAGATAGACGGCGGCGCCCCCGGCTAAGGCGCCAGCGAAACCGGCGACTATCATGCCCGCCGCGACCAGCAAGTTGACGACGAGTCGCCGCGGAGAGGATTGGCGCGAAGGACTGTTCTCCTGCATTGGCTCACCTCCTGATCAATAAGCATTCCAGCGTTTCTCCAATACGCGGCGGATCATAGGGCCCGTCGTTTAGATAAAGCTGAATCCTGCCTTAGGAGAAGTTCAGAGAGTTCGCAGGGGCCGGCTCGAGTCGGGAGGGGGCTGGACACGTGGAACGGCAACTTGGTCCCTGTCCACCCCTGTTGCATTATGTCGAGAGGGGACGCCCCGGTGAGGGTAGTTGCCAGAGAGGATCGGGCTCCCAATCGCCAGGGACGATTATGGAAGGCAGAATGGCCCTCGAAACCCAGGGATTGCGGAAGCCCGAGGTCACGCAAGCAGAAAACCGCCTGGCTCAATCGAAGGCGAGAGGTCTCGCGCTGTGTCCTGGGGCGAGAGGGGCGACGCCCTGGGGGTGCCGATGACCCGCTATCGCCTGCGGCGGCCCATCCCTCCGACCATGGTGACGAAGTAGAGCAGCTGCAGCAAGGCGGTTGCCAGCGCGGCGATGTAGGTGAAGGCGGCGGCCGAGAGGACCGCGTTCACGCCCCGTTCGTCGGTCTCGCTCGCCACAAGCCCAGAATCGCGCAGGAGAACCCGGGCGCGGGCCGAGGCGTTGAGCTCGACGGGAAGCGTAAGCAAGGCGAAGACAGCACCACCAGAGAAGGCCAGGACGCCCAACCAGGCCAGCTGCGTGCTCTGCAGGATCAGTCCCACGATGATGAGTATCCAGCCCAGCCATGACCCGAGGCTGACCGCCGGCACCAGGGCCACTCGGAATCGCAGCGGGAGGTAGCCATCGCGATCCTGCATGGCATGCCCGATCTCGTGCGCGGCGACGGCCATAGCGGCGACCGATTGCCCCTGGGCGACGCCCTGGGAAAGATGCAGGGTCCGGTCGCGGGGGTCATAGTTGTCGGTGAGCTGTCCAGGGGTGCCCTGGATGGACACATCTGCCAGTCCGCCGCTTCCCAGGAGGCGCCTGGCAGCATCGGCGCCGCTTATCCCGTACGTGTTGCGTGTCTGGCTCCAGCGGCGATAGGTCGAGCTCACCCAAAGCTGGGCCAGCATCACCAACAGCAACCCTGGCAACATGAACATCATGTAGGTCGGATCCCAAAGAAGCATTCCCGTACCCTTCCTCTCTGTGTATCCCTAACCTCCGCTGGTCCCCACGAGCAGTTCGATGGCCCGCTCGCGTTGGGGATCGCGACCGGCCTGGATGTCGGCCTCTGTCATGGGCACGACGCAGTCTGGCGTGAGCCCGGCCTGGTCGATCTGCCGACCATTCGGCGTCAGCCAACGGGCGATTGTAACGCGGATGGCACCTGTGTTGGAGACCAGGGGGAGCCAGTTCTGCACGGAGCCTTTGCCGAAGGAGGTCTCCCCAACGAGCAGGCCGCGGCCGCGGTCCTGGATGGCGCCGGCCACGATCTCGGAGGCCGAGGCCGAGCCGCCATCAATGAGAACGACCATCGGGATGTCCGGGGCCAGGCCACCTGGCGTCGCCGTGTAGGTCTGCTCTCGGCCGTCGCCGTATCGTTCAATCATAATGACCCCGTCGGGGATGAACTCGGAGGTCACCTCCAGGGCGGTGTCCAGCAGGCCGCCCCCGTTGCCGCGCAGGTCCAGGATCAGGCCTCTCGGCTGCTGAGCCATGAGGTCCTGAAGAGCAGCCCGCAGGTCCTGCGTCGTCTGGCTGCCAAAGGTGTACAGGTGGACGTAGGCGATGCCGCCTTCGAGCATCTCGCTCTCAACGCTGGGGACGACGATCCTGGCCCGCTCGACCTGGAACTCGAGCGGCTGCGCGACGCCCTCCCGTCGGATCGTCAAGTGCACGGTCGTCCCGGCCGGCCCCATGATGCGCCGGATGACCAGATTGCCGTCGATCCCCGTCATGTCCTCCCCGTCAACGGCAATCACCTCGTCGCCAGGTCTCAGGCCCACCTGCTCGGCGGGTGAACCACGCATGGGAGAGACAATCGTCAGGTACTCGGTGTCTGGATCTACCCAGGCACCGATGCCCTCGTACGAGCCTTGCATGGAGGCACTATACTGCTCGTACTCGTAGGGGTCCATGTAGGAGGAGTGCTGGTCGCCCAGGGCCTGCATCATCCCCCGGATGGCGCCCTGCATGAGAAGCGAGTCGTCCACCGGCTGGTCGACGAATTCCTGGTGCACCGCATCCCAGGCCTGCCAGAATGGGCGGAAGAGAGACTCAAGGTCCGCCGAAGGAGTTGGAATAGACGGCGTCGCTTCTACGACGGTCGCTGACGGTGCGTTCACCTGGCCGCCCAATCGGACAAGGGACACGGAGACCCCAGCGACTACGCCCGCAACGAAGATGGCAGCCGTGAGGATGAGGCTGATCGCACCAACCAGAAGGACCTTGCTCCATTTGTTGGCCATTGCACCGCTCCGAAGGGGCGAGCATTCCCCTCATGCTGGGCAAAGATACCATAGTTGCATAAGAATCTGATGAGTGCGGTCGGGTATGGAGGAAAGGGTCGCTCCTCACACCTCATCAGGCGTTGCCCGACGGGGAAACACCTGGCCTGCAGATCCGGCAGTTGTGGGGGATGATTCCTTGAGGCCGGAATGACGTCGGCCAGACCCGGGCGTGCGCCGCCCGCTCGTTGCCGGGAAGAGGACTGGGGGGAGCCTCAGGCGATGTGGTGGTGGCCAATCCACTCGGCCACAAGGCCGGGATACGCCTCGGAGCCTGCCGTCTCGGTATAGCGCAGGACGGCGAGACCATCCATCGGGTAGAGGGGATGGCAGGACGTGGGCCAGGCACCCCCAGGGGTCTCGACGACCGCATGGACGACGGGCGCCAACACATCTGCTTTCGCGAGCCGTGGAACCATCTTCTCGGCGGTGATGATTACCTTGCCGGCGACAAGGGCCAACTCACGGTCGACCCCCAAGTTGCCGCCCAGGACGGCATTGCCTTCTGGATCCGCCTCCAAGGCATGCAAGACTGCCACATCGCAGCGGACAGGGGGGAATGCCGTCAGTTCCTCCCCGCCATAGGGGTCATTGACCGTCCGAACATCCGGCCGGAGTTTCGGCAGGTCGGTGCCCTGCCAGGCGGTGGAGGGCATGAAACCGACACGCGCCATGGCAGCTCGCATGCCACACGCCAGGCTGGCTTCCGTTTCTTCGATGATCTCGATCCGACCTTCTCCGGCCGCCGCGGTGAAATGCGGCGCCAGGCCGAAGGCCTCGAGACCGAAGTAGCACGACCTCACCCGTCCGACCATGCCGGCCCCGATCAGGATGTCGCTCTCCAGCCCGCCTGTGAAGGATAGCAGCGTCAGATTGTGGGGGACACCAAGCTTTGCGTGCCGGGCCAGAACCGCCAGGGCGTAGGCCATGGGCCGACGATAGAGCATGAGGCCCCCCAGGCCGAGACAGCAGCCTTCCGGGGAGATCAGCCCTGCGGCGGCTTCGAGGGTGAGACGCTTATCGGTCGTCATGTGTCGCTCAGAGGAATCTCCCGGCCCGGTTGGTGCCCGCAACCTGCCACGGTGACACGGGTCGCCTGCGGGCTAGACGGCCCTGGATGAGCGGCCAGCCCTGAGGCCCGGGACGGCGCTGGCAAGCTCCCTCAGGCGCGTGATGCGGTAGTCCACCACCGGCCCCTCCCCGTCACCGGCCACCAGAACCGTCGTCATCCCGAGGTTATGCGCTGTCTCGAGGTTCGCCATCATGTCATCTACGGCGACGCAGGCCGCGGCGTCAGCCTCGTCGACCAACGTCATGGCGCGCAGGTAAGCCTCAGGCAGCGGCTTGTTGGTCATCTCGAGGTCCAGGATGTCAATCACCCGGTCGATCACCTCGCAGATGCCTAAACGTCGCATGACACGTTCCGCATGGGCACGACTGGCATTCGTGAGGACCACGCGCTGTTGCGGTATCCCCTCCAGCATACTGCGCAGCTCCGGGTCGGGCTGCAGCATCCCCTCGAGAGGGATGTCGTGCACGTATGTCAGGTAGCCCCAGGGATCGACGCCGAAGTTGACGATCAAACCATTGAGGGTGGTCCCGTATGTTTGGAAGTAGTCGTCGCGGACGGCCCGGACTCTGTCTGAAGGAATGCCGAGACGGTCTTGCATATACCGGTTGATGCGTTCACCGATCGCCTTCCAGACTCCGCTGGAGCTGGGATACAGGGTGTCGTCGACATCAAG
>CAYQUY010000098.1:0-8609 GCA_964420755.1 uncultured Anaerolineaceae bacterium | reverse complement strand
ACCTGATTCCGCGCTTCTATGATCCCACGGCAGGCTGCATCACTCTGGACGGGTTTGATATCCGCGGGGCAACGCTGGCCTCGCTGCGCGACCAGATCGGCATCGTCCTCCAGGAGACGACTCTTTTTGCCGCCACTGTTCGGGAGAACATTGCCTTTGGCCGTCCCGAGGCGGCTGAAGCCGAGATCATCGCCGCCGCTCAGGCCGCGCAGGCCCACGAATTCATTACGGCGATGCCCCTGGGCTACGACACGCAAGTGGGCGAAAGAGGGATCACCCTCTCGGGTGGGCAGAAGCAGCGCATCGCCATCGCCCGCGCGCTCCTCAAGGACCCACGCATTCTCATCCTCGACGACGCCACCTCCAGCGTCGACACTGAAACGGAGCAGCTGATTCAATCGGCGCTGGAACGGTTGATGCGCGGGAGGACGTCGTTTGTCATCGCCCAGCGGCTGAGCACCGTGCGCGCCGCAGACCTCGTTCTCGTGCTGGACAAGGGTCGGATCGTCGCCCGGGGTACCCATCAGCATCTGCTGAACACCTCCGGTCTGTATGCCGAGATCTATCATCGCCAGCTGCGACCCCAGAAGGAGATGCCATGACCATCTCCATCGGCAGTGCCAACGCTGGTATGGGGCCCAGGCACATCATCAGCGAGTTCGGAGAGCGGGTGGAGGGCAAGGCCTTCGACCGACGCATCGCCTTGCGGCTGCTGGGCTTTCTGCGCCCCTACTGGCAGCGCATGACGATCGCCTTCGGGCTGATGCTGGCCGGGACGGGTTTCAGCCTGGCTGCACCATACCTGGTCAAAGTGGCGATAGACACGTATATCCCCGCGGGCGATGCGGCGGCTCTGGGCCAGATCGCACTGTTGATGGCGGCGGTGTACGTGGGGTTGTACGGGGTCACGGCGGGGCAGCAGTACCTGCTCTCTTGGGTCGGCCAGCGCGTCCTGGCCACGCTTCGAGGGCGCTTGTTCCGTCATCTCCAGGAGCTGGATCTGGGATACCATGATACCCACATCGTCGGAGTGACCCTCTCGCGGGTTATCAACGATGTGGCCGTGATCAATGAGCTCCTGTCCGAGGGCCTGGTGACCCTCGTCGGGGACCTGCTGGTGTTGGTCGGCATCATCGTCGTGATGCTCTCGATGAATCCTCTATTGGCGCTGCTCAGCTTCACCGTGCTGCCCCCGATGGCCTTGGCGACGGTTTTGTTCGCTCGGCGAGCGCAGGCGGCTTTTCGGGACACAAGGGCCCGCATCGCCGCCGTCGTAGGCGACCTGGCGGAGGACATCTCCGGCATCCGCGTGATACAGGCCTTCGCTCAGGAAGCGACATCGCAGGAGCGGTTTGACGAGATCAACCGCGCCAACCGCGACGCCAACGTCGCTGCCATGTCGCTCTCGTTTGCCTTCCTGCCTACGGTTGAGTTCCTGAGCATGCTGGCCACGGCCATCGTGCTCTGGTTCGGCGGCCGAGCTGTAGCTGGCGGAACGTTGACCCTCGGCGTCGTCGTCGCCTTCCTGGCCTACGTCAGTCGCTTCTTTCAGCCCATCCTTGAGTTGAGCCAGCTCTACACCACCTTGCAGGCAGCCATGGCCGGCGGCGAGCGAGTGCTGGAGTTGCTGGACACGTCGCCGGAGGTGGCCGATGCACCCGATGCAAAGGAGACGCCGCCGATCAAGGGTTTGGTGGAGCTGCGAGGAGTGTCGTTTGCATATCGGGGCAATTCCGCTGTGTTGCAGGAGGTGGATCTGTCGGTCGAGCCGGGAAAGACATTGGCACTGGTGGGACCGACGGGCGCGGGCAAGACATCCATCGCCAACCTGATCGCGCGCTTCTACGATGTGACCAAGGGAGCGGTCTTGGTGGACGGAGTGGACGTGAGGTCAGTCGCCCAGCGCTCACTGCGCCGCCAGATGGGTTTGGTGCCGCAGGACCCCTTCCTGTTTACCGGCACGATTGCGGACAACATCCGCTTTGGCCGCCCAGACGCGCCCCTCGACGTCGTGGAGGCAGCTACTCGGACGGCCAACGCCCATGCGTTCATCGCTGCGCTGCCCACCGGCTATGACACCGCAATCCTGGAGGGAGGCGTGAACCTCTCGGTCGGGCAGCGGCAGCTAATCTGCATCGCGCGGGCCATCCTGGCCGACCCGCGCATCCTGATCCTGGACGAAGCTACTTCCAGCGTGGACACGGTGACCGAGGGGCTCATCCAGGAGGCGCTGCAGCGGTTGCTTGCGGGGAGGACGGCCGTCGTCATCGCCCATCGATTGAGCACGGTTCGCCACGCCGACTTGATCTGCGTCGTGCAGGATGGACGCATTGTCGAGCGTGGCCGCCACGAGGAGCTGATGGCGAGCGGAGGGGTTTACCGCTCCCTCTACGAGAGACAGTTCGTCGACCTGCATAGGCCGCAAGAAGCGAACGGTTGAGGGAGAAGCCTCACCACTCCCGGAGAGGCCGGTCTCGAAGTCTGATCCGTAGCTCATTCCTGTCGACAGGCTTCCCAACGCCCGGTTTCGGACACCGAGGTCCTGACCTGCCCCCAGCAGGGGTGAAGACCTGCCCGTATCTGAAAGGGAACTTGCAAATCCCGCGAAGATGTTGTACCATTTGCAAATGAAGGCGAAGTTTCACGAGTTGTGAGAATGCACCCCTGTCCTCATGTTGACATGTTTGAGCCTTGACGGAATGCTCTGCAATCCACCCCCTCCGTCCGCTTGCTTCCAGGAATCCTTCGTGGAAGGAGCCCATGAAACAGAATATCGAAGCCATCTTCCTAGACGTTGGCAACACTCTGCGCATTGTGGTGAAGGACGAGCCATTCCAGGCCGACGCACGACAGCAGCTGGCCTCCCTCGTCGGGACGAAGATGTCCCCCGAGAGTTTCTGCGACGAGCTGAAAGAAAGGTACCAAACCTACAGGAAGCAGGCCAAGGTGACCTTGGTCGAAGCCTCCGAAAGGGAGCTGTGGACCCGCTGGCTGTTGCCCGACTTCCCGGCAGAGAAGATAGGTCCGCTCTCTGGGAAGCTCACCCGACTGTGGCGCGACCGTGACGGCCGCCGAGTGGCTCGGTCGGATGTCAAATCGGTCGTCGTTGAGCTGCGTCGGCGGGGCTATGTGTTGGGGATCATCGCCAACACCATCACCGAGACCGAAATCCCCGATTGGCTGGAGGAGGACGGCCTCGCCCAGTACTTCAGCACGGTGGTGCTTTCCTCCAAGCTCGGGCTGCGCAAGCCGGATCCGGAAATCTACCTGGAAGCGGCGCGCAGAGCCGGCGTTGACCCGGCGCGTTCGGCGTACGTGGGCGACAACCCTTCCCGCGACATCCTGGGCTGTCGGTTGGCTGGCTTCGGTATGGCCATCATCCTGATGGAGCCCGCTACCCTGAAGAAGGAGCCCCCGACCGGCGAGAACAAGCCCGACCTTGTCATCCAGCAATGCAGCGAGCTATTGGACATCTTTCCCCCACGCGACCTCCAGCGTGATGCCAGCTGAATTGACCGAGCGGCCGCAATGCGCTCGTCTTGTTCTCTGAAGGAGTTGTCTGTGCCCGGTAGCCAACCCGCCTGCGGTGGCGCTGCACTCGCTGACGCGGTCAGGGCATTGTACGTCGAGGGACAGACTGACTACTCGCTCGAGCCCGTTGTCCTGGTGGACGCGCACGGCAAACCCATCGGTCGCATCGAGGACGGGGACGCGGTGGTCTTCTGCTGCCGTCGGGGCGAACGCGAAGTCCAGCTGACGGAGGCGTTCGCCGAGCGAGAGTTCGATCGCTTCCCACGTCGCGCTCTCCAGGACCTCATCTTTGTGATCCTGACGCTTTACCACGAGAAGTTCAAGGACCTGCCGGTGGCCTTCGCGCCGACCAAAATCCCGGACACCCTCGGCGAGGCCGTCAGCCGGGCGGGTACGCGCCAGTTGCGCCTGGCCGAGTCGGAGAAGTTCGCCCATGTCACCTTCTTCTTCGGCGGCTGCAACAACGAGCCGTTCGAGGGTGAGGACGATGTGAGCATCCCCTCGCCAAGGGGGGTTCCCTTCGAAGAAGCCCCGGAGCTGAGCCTGGGGCAGGTCGCTGAGGAGCTGTTGCGCGGCATCCGGAGGCCCTACGATCTGATCGTCGCCAACTTCGCCAACGGCGACGTGATCGGTCACACTCAAAACCGCCAGGCGAAGATCCGGTGCGCCGAACTCGTCGATGCGCGGCTGGGGCAAGTCGTGAGCGCTGCCCTCGCCGCGGACCTGGTCGTTCTCGTGACCGCGGATCATGGCAATCTGGAGCTGATGACCAATCCCGATGGGACGCCGCATGTCTCGCACACGGTGAATCCCGTCCCCTTCATCCTCATCGATCCTCGCGCACAATCTGGCGTCGCGCTGCACCCGGGCTCCCTGGCAGACGTCGCGCCGACGGTCTTGCAGGCCCTCGGCATCGCCCATCCAGGCGCCATGCAGGGCCCGGGCCTTGCGCCGGAGCATGACTGGCGCGGGCAGAGGCGTGTGCTCCTGCTCATTCTCGATGGCTGGGGCATCGGCAAGACGGATGACACCAACCCCATCTTCCTCGCTCAAACGCCGGTTTGGGACGACCTGACGCGCCGTTGCCCCTACGTCGAGCTGCAGGCGGCCGGTGAGGCAGTGGGTTTGAAGCCAGGGAAGGCCGGCAATTCCGAAGCAGGGCACATGACCATCGGCGCCGGACGCCTCGTGATGCAGGATGACGTGCGCCTCGATCGGGCCATGAAGGATGGCTCGTTCTACAGCAACGAGATCCTGTGCCAAGCGATCCGCGAGGCCAAGCAACACAAGGCAAGCTTGCACCTCATCGGCTTGCTCTCCGAAAGAAGCTCCCATGGATCCATTGACTATCCGTTGGCCTTGCTGCGAATGGCAAAGGCAGACGGACTGGACAGGGTCTACCTGCACATCATCTTCGATGGCCGGAGCACCCAGCCGGGCAGCGCGCCGACAATGCTGGAGGAGCTGGAGAGACAGGTGGATGAGATCGGGGTGGGACGAATCGTCTCCGGTATCGGCCGTGGGATCGCACTTGACCGTGACGGCGACTATGCCAAGACCCAGCGCGCCTATGAGGCGCTTGTCGACGGGGTTGGGGCGATGCAGGCTGTGGGTTGACGACGGGCGCTTGCCATCGATCTCAGGTCCGTGCTGGACCTGATGGGGCCCGCTCCGATGAGAATCGCCTGGTCATCATCGATGGCCGGGTGGACTGCCGCGAGGCCGGTCACACCGAGCCGGGGACGGCGCGAACGCCAGATCGTGGCGCTCCGAATGCGCCTTCGGCCCTGGGGCTACCGCGATTGCCATCCCGCCTCGCGCCCTCCACCCGGATACCGATAGGGCGGTGCGGCCAAGGATGTCAAGTCCACCGCCTTAAGCGCAGCACTGCACATCACTGAGACTGCGGCGCACTCTGAGCGCGAGGACGGAGAACACTTCCTATGCCAACCGGCGAAATCGTTCACCATCCCGACGAGTTCCTGGCGACGCTCCATGAGAAGATGAAGCACATCAACCCGGGCGTCGAGGACATGGAGCTTTACGAATTCCGCTATGCTCTCGACAACCTGGGTCCGGGGAAGGGGGGTTGGGCCTCGGTGGAATTGGCCAGTCGCGGGGAAATCGAGAAGCTGGTAGACGACGGCAGTTTCTATCGCCGCATCCAGATCAAGCCCAAGGTCGATGACCGGATCGTGCTGGACGAGAGCATCGTTCGGCTGACGAACATGCTCCTGGTCGGGCTGGTGACTGGCGATTACCCCGAGGAGTGGATCGCCGCGCACTTCTATTTCGACCTGAGAGGCTTCTTCTTTCTGCACCGGACGGTCTACTTCACCCCTGGCGTCTTGGCTCATCTTGGGGGGAGGCCGTTCATGCGTTTTGAGCAGCGGCAGAAGCGGTTCGACCGATGCCAGGCCATCGGCTACAAGGATTTCAAGGAGGCGAACGCCGAGGCCGACCGGGCCTTCATAGAGAGTGTGAGGAAGCTGATAGCGGCCAAAGGGACTCCGATTCTGCTTGCCATTGCTGGACCCACGGCTGCCGGCAAGACCGAGATCGCCGCGCGTCTGCGAACGTACTGCGAGGAAGCCGTCGGCGCAGTTGCTTCCGTTGAGATGGACAACTTCTTCACCGATCGGGACTATCGGGAGCAGAAGGGCATCTACTCCCTGGGAAGAGAAGCCCTTCACTTTGAGCTTTTTAAACAGAGCCTGAGTGATCTTTACCGAGGGAAGAAGGTCTCCATCCCCAGGTACGACTTCGTCTTTGCCACCTCCAGCCACGATCTGCAGGGTCGTCTGAAGCCCGGAAGCGTGCCGATCGTGATTGAGCCCGCCGATATCATCTTCATCGAGGGCAACTCCCCGTTCCTATTCGAGGAGGTCGCCCATCTCATCGGGATCAAAGTGGTTTACCTGACCGACGATCCCATCAGGCTGAAGCGGAAATGGAGACGCGACATCGACTACCGGAAGAAGTACGAGCCTACGTATTTCCGCAATCGGTTCTTCAAAGACCAGTTCTTGATGGCCGAGAAATGCTTCCGGCCTCAGATGGAACTGTGCGATATGGTTGCCGACACCACCGGGGCAGCCCTTTGGGCGACGCCGCAGATCGCCGAGATTCTCGAGAGACAATAGCTCGGGGGCCGAGGGCCAATGCGTGTCTACCCCCGGTCGCATGACGAATACCCGGGCTACGCAGTGGACTGCCATTGACCACAGAAGGGCGAAGGAAGGGTGCAGCTTCACGGGGCTCCGGGAACGCGGGGCATTGTGAAGGTCTAGCGCACGGGGCCCAAAGCCGTGCAAGTTCCTGGCGGGGGGACGCTCCTGCAACACCGCTTGCTTTTTGCCTGGGAATGTCGTATTGTATGCAAATGAAGGCAATGTTGCACAACCTAGGCTTTCTGCAAGTTCCCCATTCTCCGCAGGGCATTATGAGGGCGTGTCATGAGCGAGGATTCCAGGCAGCCCGTTGATTTCCCTCAGCTGATCAGCGAACACTACAACCACCTCACCAAGAGCGAGAAACGCATCGCCAATTACCTGAGGAAGAACCCGGAGGAATCCGCCTTCCTCGCCGCGGGCGAGTTAGCCGCCCGCCTAGGTCTGAGCGAGGCGACCACGGTGCGGTTTGCGCGCACGCTCGGTTTCAATGGCTATCCTGCCATGCGGGCCGTGCTACAGGAGACGTTCCGGCGACGGGTGACGCACTCTGTCCGCCTTCGAAGTCGGCTCGCAGACCTCCGCGAGGCAGGGGACATCTTCGAACGCCTGGTAGTTTCTGAGACCGACTATCTCACCCAGGCCCTCGAGACCGTAGATCGACGGGCATTGCGCCAGGCGGTGGATCTGCTCCAGAAGCGAAACCGCGTCTTTGTCTTCGGCGTGGGGCCCTCCGTTTCCCTCGTGGAGCTGATGCAGATCCGGTTGGGCCGCTTTGGGCGGCAGGTCATACCTCTTACAACTGCCGGGCGAGAGATGCTGGAGCCCCTGCTTCTGATGACCGAGCAGGATCTCCTGTTCGTGATCTGCTTCTTCGACGTCTCGGCTGCCCTGGGGCTCGTCCTCGACTATGCCCGCGAGGTTCACTGCCCGGTCATCATGCTGACCGATACGCTTGGCTCCATTATCGGGGACAAAGCAGACGTCGTTCTCTCTGCCAGGCGCGGGCCAATGGCCGAGTTCCATTCGTTGGTCGTCCCGATGACGGTGATCAATACGCTTCTCCTGGCGGTCGCAAGCGAGGGCCGGGACCAGGTGATGGCAAGCCTGGACAGGCTAGATCAATTGCGCGAACGCCTGAAGAAGACCAACGGATCATTCGCCTAGCCTGAATCATTCGGAGTTGCAGAGCACATATGGCTGTTTCCGCAATTTCTCAACAACCGCTGCCTTTTCGTTTGCTAGCGGCTTCTAGGAGATCCATCCGCTGGCTGACAAGGCCGCAGGTTGTCCTGGCATTGGTCATGTTGGTCTTGATGTTCTATATGGTCATCATACCCTTGTATCGTTTGGTCGCAACCTCGCTGACCTGGTCCCAACATGACCTCACCCGTGTCCCCGATGCCATGGTAGGCGAACTCACCATCTTCCACTATGTAAGGATGCTGACGGGCGTGATTGGTCAAATCTACACGTATACCCCGCTGCAGCATTCGCTAACCGTGGCGATTGGTTCCACCCTGCTTGCGCTGTTGATTGGCGGAGCGTTGGCCTGGTTGGCGGTCCGCACCGACATGCCGGGTAGAAAGATCATCAATCAACTGGCTGTGCTGCCCTACATCATGCCTTCCTGGACCCTGGCTCAGGCCTGGCTTGTGTTGTTTAAGAATAGGCTTTCCGGCGGAACCTCGGGTTTCTTCGAGTTCGTCGTGGGACAAAGCCCGCCAAACTGGTTATCGTACGGGCCAGTGCCGATCATCATTTGCAGCGCGCTGCACTACTACACTTTCTTCTTCTTGTTCGTGTCGGCGGCGCTGATGTCGGTTGCTTCCAGCCTGGAAGAAGCCGGGGATTTGATGGGCGCCAGCCGCTGGCGCATCCTGCGGAAGATCACCTTCCCGCTCGTCT
>CAYQUY010000097.1:0-8617 GCA_964420755.1 uncultured Anaerolineaceae bacterium | reverse complement strand
ACGATCTCGATGCTGTTTTCCAGCAGCACCGCGACTTTGTCCCCTTTGGTCAATCCCAGGCTGAGAAGACCATGAGCCAGCTTGTTGACACGCCGGTCTAGTTCGGGATAAGTGACTTGCCTGGCCTTGTCCTTCAAGGCCACAGCATGCGGGAACTTCTTCGCGTTCACTTTCAGGGTTTGACCCAGGTTCAGCCAGCTGGCCATCGCTGCCTTTCTCCCTAAGGGCTCTTGGCGATGAGAATGCGAGCGTCCACGACGGTGGCCTGATCCTCGTTGGCAATGACGGGATTCAGGTCCAGTTCCTGGATCATGGGGCACTCCGAAGCGAGTTGAGACACCCGCAGGATGATTTCGACGATTCCCTCCAGGTTGACGCCTTTCCGTCCCCGCACGCCCCTCAGCAGCGGTGCCGCTTGCAGGGAGGAAATCATTTCATGAGCCTCGACGGCCGTGACAGGCGTGAGCTTGAACACGACATCCTTCATGATCTCGACGTAGATGCCCCCCATGCCAAGCATCACCAGGTGTCCGAGCCCTTCTTCCGCCTTCGCACCAATGATGATCTCCGTGCCATTGGATAGGTACTTCTGGATCAAGAACCTCAGGCCTTTCGCGCTCAGTCTCTCTTTCATTCCCTCCACAGCAGAGCGCAGCGAGCCGCTGTCCCGGACGTCCACAATAACGCCCCCGACATCGCTCTTGTGAGCGATCGTTTCGGCGTCGGCTTTGACCACAACCGGGAAACCAATCTCGGCAGCAGCCTTCACAGCCTCTTCGGAGCTGGCGGCCACCCGCCAATCGGCAGCAGGAATACGATAGGCATCAAGGATCTCATACACTTCACTTGCGGAGAGAGATGCACGGCCGCTGTCTTTCGCAGCCTGCAATGCAGCTTTGGCCTTCTCCCGGTTCGTATCCTCGAACGTCCTGGGTTCGCCGATCTCTCGGGAACGGATTTCGTTGAACCTGGTCAGCGCAGTGAGCACCCTCGCAGCTGTACTGGGGAAGCTGTAGCACGGTACACCGCCCTCCTTCAGGATATCCACCGTTCCTTTCCACTGGCGTTTGTCCGTCATCAGATTGCAGACGATGGGCTTCTTCCCCTCGCGGCTCACCTCGACGATCTGCCTTGCGATGCTCTCCGTGTCCACAAAGAAGGGCGTGACGAAATTGATATATACGCTATCGAGCTGATCCTCATCCATGAGCACATCAAGCGCAGCTCGGAACTGCTCGGCTCCCGCTGTTGCCAGCACATCGACAGGGTTTCCGACCGAGGCCTCTGGGAAGAGCTTCTCATGCAGGATCGCTTCCGCTTTCCGGGAGAGGGGCGGGATGTCCAGTCCCGCGTTGACGAACACATCGGTGGAGATGACTGCCGGGCCGCCCGTGTTTGTGATCATACCCACACGATTGCCCTTGGGTATTGGCTGAGTACTGAAGGCCACCGCCGCATTGCACAGCTCTGCCTCATCGGTGAAGGATAAGATGCCCGCCTTCTCAAATATGAGATCCGTGGCGAGGTCTATTCTCGCCAGACCCCCAGTGTGCGATGCTGCGGCCTTGGCGCCCTTCTCCGTGCGACCAGCCTTCATTGCCAGGATCGGCTTCTTCGCCGCCACCTCACGAGCAACCTTGAGGAACGCTTCTGGTTCTCTGAGCCCCTCGACGTACAGCAGGATCACGCGCGTTCCCTCGTCATCTCCGTAGTAGCTTAGGATCTCGGGTATGGTGATATCGCAGGCATTCCCGTTGGAGGCATATAACCTGGTTCCAACCCCCATCTCGGAGAACGCTTGATGAATTGTCTCGGCAACACCGCCGCTGAGCGCGACAATGGAGATCGATCCCGTATCCGGTTTCGTGAAAGTGAAGTTGCAGTAGGCACGCACGTCGGGATCGGTGTTGATGATCCCCTGGCAATTGGGGCCGAGTATCCTGATCCCGTGCCTCCTGGCTCTGGCCATGCAGTCCTTTTCGATGGCGGCGCCTTCAGGACCAACCTCTGCGAAGCCCCCGCCGTTCAAAATGACTAACTTGACGCCTTTGCTGCCACAATCATCGATCGCCTGTGGCACGAGCTTGCTCGGGATCACCATGTGGACTACGTCGACATCGCCCGGGGCTTCCAGGATGGACGGATAGGCTTTCAGCCCCAGGATCTCATCCGCCTTGAGGCTAATAGGGTAGATGGAGCCCTTGAATCCAAAGTCGATGAGGTTCTTGACGATCCGATTTCCGATCGTCAGCTCCTTGGTTGAGGCACCGATGACTGCCACCGACTTCGGGCGAAAGAGAACATCCAGCACGACCCCCTCCTCACCCGTTGTCCATGGCGTCCTGGCCTGACGCTCTAGCGTGCCCCAACCTTCTGTTGCTCAAGTTGTTCAATGAAGGCCTCGATATTCGTGTTGGTCTGTTCATCGGAAAGACATCTGAGATCATTCAGGTCTCCGTTGATGATGAGGTTTGGGACTCCGGTATCGGCTTCAAGACGTTGAGGCATCCCATAGCGGCAATTCGAGTTGTTGGGACAGGTTCTCGCATCATGAAAGATGACACCGTCGACCCTGTAGAAGTCGATCATCTTCCTGATGTATCTCTCTTTGGCCTCATCCGACCTCACGATGAACAACTCGGTGTACGCTCTGGCCATGCTTCGAAACGGGTCCTCGGCGTCAAAGGCAGAGAAGATCCAGCTGTTGCAGTAGGTCGAGGCGAGCACGCAGGCCTTGAGCTCAGCGAAGAGCTCAGAATGCGCCCTCAATCGACCCCAGATAGGCATGCCTTCCCAGTAGATTCTGAAACGCTCGTCATCAACCGCCCCGATGCCGTTTTCGACCCTGTGTTCGAGCTCCGAGAGCAATACTTCATAGAAGTCCACCGCTCTCTGCGTCCCTCTTCCCACGACCGCTGGTCCCATCAGTGTGGTGCCGTCAAAGAACGTTAATGGAGACGGGACCGCAGCCGCGGTGTCGAGGACCTTCTTCCAGAGGTCAGAGCACTCCCTCGAAAGGGCAACCACTGTCTTGAGCTCGTTCATATCGAACGGATGACCTGATATCTTCTCCAGCGGGTCAATCAATTGCTCCATCTGTCTGGCGATGGAAGTGATGTGGCTCTCGGTTACCTCTCTCACCCCTCTATGCGTGTGAATGCCAACGATGGGGACGGCGAGCTTTCTGGCGTACCATGAGAACCAATCCTGCACGTCTCTGCACTGGTTGGTGTTGAACACCAGCACATCTGGTTTGGGCACGCTTTCGATCCCAGGATAGGCCTGCGATAGCGGTGTCACGCCTTGGGTATAAGCGCCGATATCGGCGGTAAGGTAGGAACATATCTCGGGCGTATAACCCAGCGCATTGGCGTGGCCTATGAGGTCGGTGGCCATGCGCGTGGACCCCAGCATGGCAGAGTGAGTTTCCGGGAAATAGACCAGGAAGCCCATGGCTCTAAGGATCTCAGCCGGACCCACGCTTGAACACCATGCCACCTTGGCTTCACCTGTCCTCGCGGCGCGATCGAGCTCGTAGTAGTAATCGGCCATGTACTGCTTCATGGCATCGGCGGCTTCTATCTTCTTCCTGACTACCTTCCGCTTCTCTGCCAAGCCCGATCCTCCTACCCGTAGTCAGACCTCAGATCTCAGAGAGGCCTCTTGAGCCTTTCCGCTTTCGCAACCTCAGGCCTCTCCAGCATCACGGATCGCTGACTGCAGACCACTGACTACTGACCCCTAAACTCCGGCTTTCTCTTTTCGAGGAAAGCCGTCATGCCCTCTTTCTGATCCTCCGTGCCAAACGTCGACGTGACCACTTCCCTTTCATACTTGAGACCCGCCTCCTGGCTTGTCTGCAACGTCTGAATGATAGCGCCTTTCGCCCGCCCGACGGCAACCGGTCCCTGCCTGGCGATGCGCTCGGCCAGTCTGCGAGCCTCCGCCATCAACTGCTGGGGCGGCACCGCCCGGTTGACGAGCCCGATTCGAACTGCCTCCTCGGCGCAGAACTGGTCGCCGGTGAAGACCAGCTCACTCGCCCATCCCTTGCCGACCAGGCGGGGCGTCCGCTGCGTGCCCCCAAAGCCGGGGAAGATGCCCAGCCCCACCTCTGGAAAGCCCATGCGACTCTCCGTCGAAGCCAGGCGGATGTCGCAGGCCAACGCCAACTCCAGCCCTCCGCCCAGGGCGAAGCCGTTGATGGCGGCGATGACAGGCTTTGGCAGGGCCTCGATGTCGTTCATCACTTCTTGGCCGAAACGGATGAACTCAGAGATCTCTGCCGAATCCTTACTCAGCATGGCCCGGATATCGGCTCCGGCAACGAACGCGGCACCCTCTCCAGTGATGATCACAACTCGCACGGCGGAGTCGTCCCGCAACTGGGCGACGACCTGCTTCAACTCGCCGAGGACCTTTTCGTTGAGGGCGTTCCTCGCCTCCGGCCGGTTCATCAGGATAGTAGCGATCCCGTCCCTGACGTCGAGCTTCACATCCCGCAGCACCCACTTCTCGCCTGCGGCTGCCATCTTGCGCAGGACTGCCGGGACCTTGAAAGTGGGATAGCGAGCAGCCACCTTCTCAACCAAGTCCAATGCCCGCTTGAGTCCCATGTCGTTCATCATCTCGAAGGGGCCCTTGGGCCAGCGCAGCCCCGTGAGAGCTCCACGGTTGATATCCTCAACCTCGGCAGCTCCCTCCTCCACGAGCCCAGCCGCCAAACCGAAGGCAACGCCCATCAATCGATCGGCGATCTCAGCCTTGACCTTGGCCTCCAGCTTCGGCTCGCCCTCGAGGTCCCACGGCTTTCCCATCTTGAAGCGCGCCGTGTATCCCGGGGCAGGCGCGTAGAACTCGCCGAGCGCGACGGCCAGCCCCTCGGCGGCATGGTATGCGATCGGCAGGCCGGTGGCGTTGATGAGCGCAAAGGGCCCCATCCCGATCTGGAAGGCCTCCTTCGCCGCGGCTTCGATGGAGGGGATATCGGCCAAGCCCTCATCCAGGACGTGGATACCTTCGTTCAGCCAGGGAACGAAATACCTGTTGACGGCGAAACCCGGAACGTCTTTGACCCGGATGGGGATCTTGCCCGTGACCCGGGAGAAGGCCAGGAGCACCTCGATCACTTCTGGTGACGTCCGCTCCCCGGCGATCACTTCCACCAAGGGGTTGATGAGCGAGGGGAAGAAGTAGTGCAGCCCCGCCACCTTCTCCGGTCGCCCTGTCACGGCCGCCATCTCGGAAACCGAAAGAGACGAGGTGTTGCTGGCGAAAACGGTTTCTGGCTTGCAGATGCCGTCCAGCTGCTTGAATAGATCCTTCTTGGCCTGCAAGTCTTCGATGATGACCTCGATCACAAGATCGCAGTCCGCCAGGCCCTTCATCTCGGTCGTGCCCTGGACGAGTCCCCAGGTCGCATCGCGCTTGGCTTGGGTGACCTTCTTCTTCTCCACCCCCTTGTCCAGCGAGTCACGGATGCGAGCTAGCCCTGCTTGCAGCAGTTCCTCGTTGAGCTCGCGCACGACGGTGGGATAGCCTGCCTGAGCAACAACCTGGGCGATGCCGGACCCCATCAGTCCGCAGCCCACAACGCCGACTTTCCTGATGTCCATCAACATTTCTCCTTGTTGAGCGATCCGCCGCCAGATGCTTCCTGGCGCAGATGCGTTCCGACTATCGACCGACGTCCATCCCCAGGATCCTGGCTGCATTGCCCCCCAGGATCTTGTCCTTTGTTTCCGCTCGGAGCGGCAGCCCACGAATGGCTTCGATGTTGCGGCCGATACTTGGCACTCCCGGGAAGTCCGAACCGAAGATCACCTTGTCCGCCAACCGCTCCAACTCGGGGAAGTAGTCCAAGAGCTTGTGAGGCGGCAAGCCCGCGATCTCCATGTACAGATTCGGATGCAGCCTGGCCAGCGTGAACGCACGGTCGTACCAGAACCCCCGCCCGCTGTGGACCATGAGCAGTGTCAGGTCCGGGAAATCCACGGCCACATCATCCAGATGGAGCGGGTCGCCGTACTTGATTCTGGCGCCCTTGAAGACCGAGGAGCCGGTGTGAATCATGACCGGGATGTGCAGCTCCTGCGCCTTGGCGTAGAGCGGGTAGAGCCGGCTGCTGTTCGTGTAGAAATGATGGTAGGTCGGGTAGAGCTTCAGCCCGCGAAAACCCATTGTCCTAACGCACCGCTCCAACTCCCCTGCCAGATCCGCCGTCAGGTAGGGATTGATGTTGCAGAAGGGGATCAGGCAGTCCACGCCCTGGCAGAACTCGGCCACCGCCTCGTTGGTCAAGGTACCGGTCGTGATCGGGCTCAGTTCGGCCAGCGCCACGGCGTAGTCCACGCCGTTCTCACGCAGATGGCGGACGATTCCTTGCGGCGTCAACACCTCTCGGGCGAGCTTGTCTGCGTCCGGGACCTTGTTCTTCATCCACTCCGTGACCCACGGATGCAGGTCGTGATAGAGGCCCACATGGATGTGGAAATCGATCACCAATCCCATTTCTCGCCTTTCCCTCCGCCGCCCAAGAGCCTCAACACGCCTCTTGGCCGGCGAAGGCCGATGGACAGCCGTCCGCCGCCGGCCACAGACTAGTCGAAGTCCGGCGTCAGGATCACACGCCTGTCCAGTCGCCCGGCATGAGCCTCTTCGAACGTCTTCTCGATCGTGCTCATCGGCCGTATCTCGACGAATGGCTCGACATGGATGCGCCCGTCCAGCACCATCTGCAGCGCCGCAGGGTAATGCTTGGGCAGACAGCCCCAGGTTCCGATGATCTCGGCGTCGAACGCCATCAGGCGCGAGAGCGAGTATTCGTTGACGTCGGTGGAGAACCCGATCCAGATCAACTTACCGATGAACGACAGCAAGCCCAAGGAGATTTCCTGTCCCGCCTTGTGCCCGGTGACTTCGAAGATCTTCCAACCATAGTTGTGAGGCAAGCCGCGTTCCTTACAAAGCGCCCGGAACTCGTCTCGGACCTGATTGGCGTTCTTGCCGGCAGAACACAAGACCATGTCCGCGCCGTGCTTCAGTGAGCGCTCCAGCTTCGCAGCATCCAGATCGATCCCGATCACGGTCTCGGCGCCGAACGCCTTGGCGATCTGGGTCATGAAGGTTCCGACCCCGCCTGTGGCTCCGACGATGACGACGCGATCGCCCGCCCCAAGTTCTCCCCGCGTGGCCGCCTGGTACGGAGTCGTGATGGCATCGGCCACGGCCGCAAGCCGTTCAAGCGGCACATCTCCCCTGGCCGGCACAACGCAAAGGTCCCCGGCGGGAACGGGGATATGGCTGGAGAAGCCGCCGTATATACCGAGGCTGTTGCCCGGCATCTTCTGGCCCAGGCAGCGGTTGCCGCGGCCTGCGGCGCAGATGGGGCAGTTGTTGCACGGCATCACGGCCGGTATGACGACCTCCTTGCCAATCCAGCTCGCCTCCCCGGCCACGACACGGCCGCTGATCTCGTGTCCCAGGGTCAAGGGAGGCTTGTTTACCGTTGGCACGCCACCGTAGAAGTAGCTCAGGTCGGTGTGACAAACGCCGCACCCGGCGATCTCCACCAGAACCTCCCCGGCCTCCAACTTGGGAACAGGCACGCTGATCCGCACTAGCTTTCCGGGTTTCGTCTCACCCGACTCCTTGTCCCGGCTCCATGGTTGCACCATCTGCCAGGTCTGGATCTCACTAGGTATGCTGCTCATCTGGGTCTCCTTCTTGTACAGCGGTGTGCGCCTGGTGGTCAGGCGCGAGTGCCCGCGACTCCGATCACCGCTCGGATGAAGCCGGCCAACTCCATCCGTACCTTCTCATCCCTCTTCCCCAGGTCTGGCTACTCCTTCGGCTTAGGCAGAACCTCGGCGAACAGCGCTTCATCCATCGGACGCCCTTCGGCAAGCAACTGGCGATACCGGATGAAGTCGATGGTATCTTTGCCCGTGATCTTCTTGCTATTGAAGGCATTGAAGCCCAGGAAGGCCTCGCTGGACATATTGGCCATGAGCCAGTGGCGGTAATAGTCCTTGCTCGCATCCCAAAACGACTTCTTCTTGACCCGGACGCTGTCAACGGACATCTGGAGGCAGTTGGGGAACAGGTTGGTGAACGTCCACAGCATGCCATTGACGGCCTTGTCCAGGAGCTCGAAGTCGACCTTCGCCGCCTTGACCAACCCACTTGCCTTCTTGAGCTCATCGCCTGTCTTGGATTCGCCATACACAATCTCGCCATCCTCGACGTACTTGTCAGTGATCACCAAGGGGTTGCGGATCCACTTGCCGTCCTGCTTGAGCACAGGCACAACCTTGCTGACCAATCCCAGTCGCTTCATCTTGTAGGCGCTCCACATCTCGCAAGAGATGCAGTTCCACATGGCGTCCTCGATGGTCAAGTACCAGGGCAAGAAGTCGGAGGAGCCGCCCACGGGGGCCGACCCGTGCCGAGGCCCGGCCTGACCGAAAATCGCCATATCGGATGCGACCGCCAGGTCGCAGGCCATCCCGATTTCCTGACCGCCGGCCACCCTCATGCCGTTGACCCGGCAGATGACCGGCTTCTTGGCAGTGAGAATGCTATCCACCATGGCGTTGAAGAGATCCATGTACAGGGC
>CAYQUY010000096.1:0-8624 GCA_964420755.1 uncultured Anaerolineaceae bacterium | reverse complement strand
GATGTACAGGATTGCGCCCGTAGTTCCAGCACGGCGAGGTGGCTCAAGGCTAAATTGGGCGAGCAGGGCGAGGACCAGGGCGAGAAGGCCACGCCAGGGCCAAGGTGCGGCTCTTACCGGGGCAGCTGCAGGAGGTTCAGTGGGCTCCTGGGGCTTCTCCGGAGGCTCCGGAGGCTTCGCGGGAGGTTCCGGAGCGGGCATCTTGAGGGGGGTACCCCTCCAAGGCGTCAGCTTGGATTTGAGGTAATCCAGAACGCTGGGTTCCTGCGCCATTCGCACCTCGCCGGTTCGCCCGGGTCTCACCTATTGGCGGGGTATGGTACCCCAAGCGATACCCTCGGACAAGTGGCGAAGGGGGACCAATGCCACTCGCGGAATGGTTGCCGTGAGCCCGGCGCCGTGAAACGGCCATGCGGCTTGTCTGGCGCGCAGAGGAACGAGGGCGCGGATGCCTGACTACGGCGAGGCACGCCGGCGAGCGACGAAGAAGGTGTACACCCCGTCAAGGCACACTGGGGTTTCGTCGTAGCGTGGCTGGACTAGACGCCGGGTCAAGGCGAGGTTCCAGCGCGTCGGGGCGAGAATCCAGCGGCCGAAGAGGCGGCGGCTGACAAGGGAGGGGAGGCCGAAGTAGTGGCCCCACTCGAGAGTCCGCAGGTTCCTGGGCGAGAAGTAGTTCCACCAGCGTTCGACGACGAACCCCGCCTGGTCCAGGCGGGCGAGCCAGACCTCGGGCGCATCAAGGTGCACGTGGCGGGAGACGCGGGTGAAGAATCGGCTGTAGGCACCGGCCGTCCTCACCAGGCCGATCCTCGTGAAGAACCGGGTGAGGGATAGGCTGGGGTTGAACCTGTCGTTGGGGAGGCACACGACCAGGGGCGCACCGGGCCGAAGGACCCGGGCGGTCTCCTCCAGCACGGCCTCGACATGGGGGATGTGCTCAAGGACGGAGTTGCTGACGGCACTGGCGAAGGTGGCGGAGGCGAAGGGGATGCGGCCGCCGTCGGCGCAAACCAAGGAGCGGTGAGCCCCGCGTCTGGACGCTTCGCGGATTGGACTCGGGGCAGGGTCGAGGCCCACTTCCGGCGGCCGCTCGAAGGCGATGCTGGCGAAATGACCGTCTCCGCAGCCCAGGTCCAGCGTTGGCGCAGGGAGCTCGATGTCCTGGTAGAAGCGAGCCTCGACGGCCCGGAGCAGGGCCCGGAAGTACGGCAGGTCCCGCAGATGAAGCCCCAGGTAGTCCTTAGGCAGTGATGGCTTCACCCCGCTGCTCCTCGGATCAAGCGGCCGGCCTCTATCTGAGAGAGCCGGCAACGGCGGGTCGCTGCCGCGCCGCACCAGGAAGCACGCTTCGTTCGGCCTGGTTCACAGGGCCGGCGGGAGGTTGTGGCCAGGCTAGCCGTCCGCGGCGCGTCTGAGTATACCCGCGTTGCTCCCGGCTAGATGCCTGCCAGAGCCCGGGCCCACGTCGGCAGGCCTGACCTCCGTTCGCCCCCTCTCCCCATTTTCGCCATCTCAGGGAAGCCTTCCGGCAAGGCACCTCCACGGCAAGCCCGAGCGGGGACTTCCCGCAAGTGCGTGGCCCCATGAATTGTCGCTCCTTGATGGGTCAGGGTGGTGACCGTGCAAGCTGCGCGGCGAGAGCCGGTGCGACGGACGCGAGAGGGATGGAGCTAGGACTCGCGGGGAGGCCGGAGCCGGGGTCGGGCGGATCAGTCCAGCGGCTGTCGCGAGACCTGCATCGTGCAGGCCGGGTCGCCCTTGGCGATGCAGGCTACTTCCTCGACCACGAAACTCTTGCCTCCGCTGAGCCAGTAGAGGCCTTCCTGCAGGACGCCAACGGCCAGGCTGCAGCAGGGGGTGTCCGTCTTCCGGCCCCAGCAGACGGGGCAGGGGGCGATGTGCAGACGGAAGGAGGTAGGATCCTCCTCGAGGCGGATGCTCTGGTCGGCGAAACGACTGAAGGTGACCGCCAGGACATCGGCACCAACCTTGAGCTTCATGGTGAGGGGCAAGAGGCGGAAGGCGAGGTCGGAGATGCCAAGCACTGGACCGAATTCCCGCAGGCCATACTTGAAACAGGACCGGCCAGCGCGGTTGGCCAGGCCGCGCCCCCCGCGCGGACCGTACATCTCCTCCAGGGACTGGTGAATGGCGCCGATGTCGTCAAAGGGGAAGCCAGCATCCAGATTGTTGGGTGGGTAGTTGTTGATGAGGTGATGAAGGCCGGCCAGATTGAGGACCGCGTTGAGGCCGTTGCGCCCCAGGGTCTCTTCCAGCGACAAGAGAACGATGCGCCCCATCTTGTTGGGGTAATAGAGGACGCGCTGGGGAGGCGCGGGTTGGCTCATGGTGTGTCCTGCGCCAGGAAGGCCAGGAGCGCTTGGCGAAATCGGGCCGGGTCGTCCAGCATCGGGAAATGGCCCGCCTCGTCGAGACACTCGACGCGGGCGGAGGGAATGCCGATCGTCAGTGTCTCCCTCTCGTGGGGATCGACGATGAGATCCCGGCCGCCGTACACCCCCAACGTTGGGACGCGAATCTCCTTCAGGTGCGGGCGGAGGTCGGTGTTGACCAGCGAAGCGATTCGAGCGCACAGCGAGGTCACCCAGTCGCGGGAGAGGTCCCCGCTGTCTGTGTAGAGCCAACCACGACCCTGTTTGAGGGTGGGAGCGACCCGACGGAGGCCAGGGCGGAGGAGGCCAGGGAAGGCTCGCAAGACGCCTGCGGTCAGACGCCGACCGAGAAGACGGGCACCCGGTGTCAGCGAGGAGCCAGCGACAGGGGCACAGACGATCCCTAGCTTGGCGACGCGAGCCGGGTGGACGATAGCCATCGCCAGGCTCACCGTGCCACCCATACAGTGCCCAACCAGCGGTGCCTGGTCCAGACCAAGCCGGCCCATGAAGGCATCTACCAGCGCCACCAACTCGCGCATGGCATGCAGGCGACTTCCGTTGGGGCTGCTGGAGACCGAGAAGTCCAGGGCGTAGCTCCGGTATTGCTTGCCAAAGGACTCCATGGTTTGCTGCCAGACGCCCCACGAGCTGAAGAGCCCGTGGAGGAATACGACGGGCGAGCCGTGGCCGATCGCTTCGTAGTGAACGGTTCCCTGTTCTGTGGTCAGAGAGCTCACAGGTCCCTGCCTCGAAGGCGACCTACTTCTCTTTCATCTCTTCCAGAATGCTGTAGAGGAGTTCGAGGAGTACCTTCTTGACCGCCTGCCGGTCGGTCGCCACACAGGGCAGCATCTTGACCTTGCGGTCGAGCTTGAGGGCGATGCGCAGGTCGTCGACCGTCCAGGCGTCTTCCCGGTCTTGCTTATTGGCAGCTACGACGTAGGGGGTCGGGGCATAGGCTCGGAAGGTCTGGAGGATCCCCTTCGCCTCCCGGAAGGTCTCCGGTCGGGAGCTGTCGACGACGACGATGAACCCCAGCATCCCTTCCGAGAGGATCTCCCACATGAAGTCGAAGCGCTTCTGGCCCGGCGTTCCGAACAGATAGAGCACGAGGTCGTCGTCCACCGTGATGCGCCCGAAGTCCATCGCGACCGTGGTGGTCTCCTTGACCCGCTCCTCCTCCCGGGAGATCTTGCGTTCCGTGGAGACCACGTCGATCTCGCTGATGGCCTGGATGAACGCCGTCTTTCCAGCGCTGAACGGTCCGGTTACCACCATCTTGACGGTTTGCATCGACGACCCTCGTCTACAGCGACCGAATCCGCTGGATCAAGCGGTTGACCAGCGAGGACTGCTGCTTCACGTCCACCGGCTGGAACTGGCGGGCGGCGGGAGGCAGGGGCATCCCCACCGGTCGGACGATCTCAACCAACCCGGCCTGGAGGAGGCCGAAGACGATGCGTCGCACTTCCAGGTCGGTCATCTTGTTCGCCTTGGCGATGGCGCGAATGGGGTTCTTGGGGTTGATGTACGACACCACCCGCCACTCCTCGACGCTCAGGTTGACGTCGCGGATGTTCGCGTCAGGCCGCTCGACGAAATCGAGCGCCATGTCGAGATTGGGGATCTCTTCCAGGAGCTGCTCCCACTCTTTCAGGCGGCGGGAGCCCTCCATGATGACATTCTCGAGATCCATGCGGATGGTGATGCGGTCATCGGGGGGCAGGATGCCAGGGTCGAAGCGGAAGTAGCCGTCGACCCAGGAGAAGAGCTGGTAGACGTTCTCCAGGATGTGCTGGCGGACGGCGGTGAGGATGGTCGCCTGGGTCAGATAACCGGCGTTGATCAGGAGCAGGCCGAGTTCCTTATCGCTCCTGTCGCCGGCCCGCGTCCGGATGACCTGAGCTTGCTGGGGCGTGATGGTGCCAACCTTTGCCAGGACACCTGCCAGGCTGGCGTCTTCATTTCCCAGCTGAGCGTAGATGAGCTTCCCCTCGCGGAAGGAAACCCACGCGGCCGAATTCTGCCCCTCCAACGTAAGCGTGCCCGTCTTGTGGGCGAGGTTGATCAGGTTAAGCAGTTGGCTGACGCTAAAGTCGCGCAGGTTCCCCTTGAGCGCCATCCTTGCCTCTGAGGATCGATGTCAGACCGCATATCTCGGGTGGCGGGATTATACCCGCAGGCGGGAAGGAAATGCAAACATCGGAAGGGGCAGACCGGGAGAGGGTGCTCCCGCCGGTGTGGCGGATGGCCTACGCGGGTGAGCCCACATACCGCCCTCGGGGGTGCCCCTCAATAGCTGTCCAGGCATCGACCGCTCTACGAGCAGAACGCGGCCTTCATGCTCGCCAGCCCCCGCGAAGGCTGCGGACATTCTCGACGGTCACGAAAGCCTCTGGATCTGCCTGGAGGATGACCCGCCTGGCAACTTCTATCTCGCGGCGCTGCACAAAACACAGAACCACGCCGACCGCGCCCTCCCCGCCACAGGCCGCCATGTGGGTCGCGCCCAGCCCGCGGAGGCGAAGGCCATCGACAATGGTATCGGATCGGGCGGAGCTGACGATGCGGAGCAGGATGTGGCCCGGGGCAAGCCGGGCTTCGATGGCGATCCCCACCACATTGCCGGTAGCGAACCCCAGGGCGTAGGCGACGAGATTCCAAGGATTCTGGAGGTAGCTGAGCACAGCAGCCACAGCCGTCACGAAGAAGAGGGCCTGAACAAAGCCGAGACCCCAGGCAAGCCCTCGGCGGCCGTGGATGACGACGAGCATGCGCAGCGTGGCAAGGGTCAGATCCGTGGTCCGGAGCGCCAGGATCATCAGCGGTATCACGGACGAGGGGATTTGTCCCCAAGGGAGGCGGACCGGAATGTCCAGGAGGGTCATGTGGCTGTCGAGTCCCGGCGAGCGTTCGCTCCGCCCCCACGCGTTGCAGCGCAGCCCTGATCTACGGCCGCCCGGCGGTGCCAGCCCCCTGCGTATGGCCCTGGCCCGACTGATCGAATGCAGGCCGGGTTCGAACCGCTTCGCGGGCTATGCCCGCCAGTAGCCACGATGGAGCGGCCGGACCTCCTCCACGGTGACGAAGGCATCCTGGTCATTCTCCGCGACGATCTTCTGGAGGCGGCCGATATCACGCCGCAAGACGCTGCAGTTGATGACGGCGACGGTGCCATCCTTGCCCCGCCCGGAGAGCTCTGTGGCCGCATAGCCGGCCAAGCGCAAGGCATTGGCGATGGCGCTGCCCTGCCTCGGGCTGATGATGCGCACGTCACTGTGGCCCACCGCCAGCCGCTCCTCGATCACCATGCCCACCACGTTCCCTGTGGCGAACCCGGAGGCGTAGGCGATCACGTTCCACAGGTTGCCGAGGTTCTGCAGAACGCTGGTGATGGCAACCACCCAAAGCGCAGACTGAAAGAATCCCAGGGTCCAGGAGATGGCCTTTCGGCCGCGGATGACAAACAGAACCCGCAACGTGTCGAGCGACATGTCTGTGACACGCAGAGCGAAGATGAGGAAGGGCATGAGCCAGGCGGGGAGGGCAAGCCAGTTCAGCATCTGGATGCCTCAGTGCCTCTGCACCTTGCGCAGGGCAGGCAGATACATCTCACCGATGTACTCCTTGACCATCCGTCGCGTGCAGAAGCGAGGCGCCAGCGAGCGAATCGATTCCTTCATGCGGCTGATCCATTTGACGGGCAGGTCGTCGGCCGAGCGTTCCACGTAGTAGAGCGGGATGATCTCGCTCTCAAGGGTCTGGTACAGGCTCTCGGCATCCGCCTCGTCCTGCGCGGCCGGATCGTCATAGTCGATGTCTTCGCCAATCGCCCAACCGTTGTCACCATTGAAGCCCTCGCGCCACCAGCCATCCAGGACCGAGAAGTTGAGCACACCGTTGACAGCGGCCTTCTGTCCCGAGGTGCCGGAGGCCTCGTTCGGACGCCGGGGCGTGTTCAGCCACACGTCCACCCCCTGGAGCAGGTACCTTGCCAGGTTCACGTCGTAATCCTCCAGAAAGACGAGGCGCCCGCCATTCTCGGCCCGTTTCACCTGGCGATAGACCTCCTGAATCAGGCGCTTGCCTGGCTCATCAGCGGGGTGGGCCTTCCCGGCGAAGATCACCTGGACGGGCATGCCGGGCCGGTTGATCAGCTTCAGCAGGCGTTCTGGATCGCGTAGGATCAGATTGGCGCGCTTGTAGGTCGCAAAGCGGCGGGCGAACCCGATGGTCATCGCGTACGGGTCAAGCAGGGCGCCTCCGGCGACCACCTGGACCGGGTGGATATGCTCTTCCAGCCATTGGCCCCGGGCGCGCTCCCGCACATAGGCCACCAGCCTTCGCTTGAGATGCCGGCGCACCGCCCAGAGTTCGTCGTCGGGGACGCCCTCCACCCCCTCCCACATCCCCGGGTCGTCCATGTGCTCCCGCCATTCAGGGCCGAGGTACCGGTCGTAGAGGACCTTCAGTCGCCGGGCGAGCCAGGTGTCGGTGTGAACGCCGTTGGTGATATGGCAGATGGGGACCTGGTCCTCCGGCACGCCCGGCCACAGGTGGGCCCACATCCGGCGGGCAACCTGGCCGTGCAACTGGGAGACACCGTTGATCTGGCCCGCCATGTGGATCGCCAGCACCGGCATGCTGAAGGTCTCGCCCCACGGATGTTGCTCCCGCCCCAATTCGATGAAGACTTCCCGATCGAGGCCGAGCTGCGGCCAGAAGGCACTAAAGTACTTGTCGATCAGCCACAGAGGGAACTCATCCTGGCCGGCGGGGACCTGCGTGTGAGTGGTGAACACAGTCGCAGCCCGAATCTTGGCCGAGGCCTCCTGAAACGTCTGGCCCGAGGCGACCAGCTCACGGGCCCGTTCCAGGGCGATGAAGGCCGAGTGGCCTTCGTTCATGTGCCACAGGTCCGGGTTGTAGCCGAGAGCGCGCAGCGCCCGAACCCCGCCGATGCCGAGCAGGATCTCCTGCGAGATGCGCATTTCCAGATCGCTGGTGTACAGGCGCGCCGTCAACCCCCGGTCGGCGGGCTGGTTGGATTCCACATCGCTGTCGAGCAGGTAGAGCGGGACCCGGCCCACCTGGATGCGCCACAGTTGCGCAGTGACCTCTCGGCCGGGCAGGGCGATGCTGACCGTCAGGCGGCCGCCCTTGCCATCGTCGACGGGATGAACCGGCAAGTCCTTGAAGTCGAGCGAAGCGTAGATGGCCTCCTGCCAGCCGTCCTCGGTGATGTGCTGGACGAAGTATCCCTGGGTATAGAGGAAGCCCACGGCTACGAGTGGCATGCCCAGGTCGCTGGCTTCCTTGAGGTGATCGCCGGAGAGAACCCCCAGGCCACCGGCGTAGATTGGCAAAGTCTCGTGCAAGCCGAACTCGGTGGACAGGTAGGCGATGGGCTGGTTCCGGTGTTCGCCATGGTGGCGCTCATACCACAGGTCCTTGGCGCCCATGTACCGATCAAAGGACCGAACCACGCGCTCGTAGAGGTCCATGAAGGCGCGGCTGTGGGTGGCGGCACTCAGGCGACGGCGGGCGGTGTGGCGGAGGAAGCTGACCGGGTTGTGACCGCAGGCGCTCCAGGTCTCGGGGTCGATGCGGCGAAAGACGCGCTCGGCATCGCTGTTCCACGTCCACCATAGGTTGTAGGCCAGGTCGGCAAGCCGGTTCAGCCGACGGGGGAGGTTGAGTTCAGGGGGTGGCGCGGCGGCAAGGTCGATACTCGACTGCATATGGGGATGCGCTGCTCCTTCAGGGGTGGCCGTACCAGAGGTGCCGGTCTATCTTACCATGAGGCGCTTGGGGGAATGAAGCGTGGACTCCCGGGATTGCGTGGCGATGCGGTCGCCGCCGGCGACCCGGGGATGACAAGGCGCGGGCGCAGGGGATGGAAGGGGAGGCAGGGGACGGCTGGGACGACGGCGGCACGGGATCCCGGTGGCAGGCTCCGAAGCGCCTGGTCAATCCGGCTCCACGGCCTCGAAGAGGTCCCATTCGCGAAGTCTGCGATCGGCAGGCGGGCGAGCCCGCATGAAAGTCTCTCGGCCGGATAGGAGCCGGAGAGTCCAGCGCGAGATTCGGCCGCCCGAGGCCCCGCCCTGGCTGGCATGGCAGGCACTGGCGCGCTGCTTCGCCGTCGCGGCCTGGCGCACATCGATTCGGGCATGGATGGGGTAGTCGACGGCGGCGACGGCGGTCAGGTCGATGTCATTGTTC
>CAYQUY010000095.1:0-8634 GCA_964420755.1 uncultured Anaerolineaceae bacterium | reverse complement strand
ATGGTGCGCTTGGTGGGCCTGCCGCTATCCATCACCACCTGTTCAATCTCGAGCGGCACGATCTCATCCCTGAACTTGCCCGCGTCTTGGGCAGCGGTGGCCCTCATGTTGCTGCGGTAGCCAAACTGGTCTTGCTCCCCGCGGCTGATGCCATACTTGCTGGCCACGTTTTCGGCCGTCTGACCCATGCTGATGTAGACTTCAGGATGGTTTTCGGCTAACCAAGGGTTGGGCGCGTACTTGTTACCGCCCATCGGCACCATGCTCATCGACTCGACACCGCCGGCGATGATGCAGGTGGCGAAGCCGGCCATGATCCGCTCAGAAGTCATCGCAATCGCCTGCAGTCCCGAAGAACAGAAGCGGTTGACGGTCTGGCCCGGCACGCTGTAGGGCAGGCCGGCGCGCAGCGGCGCGTTGCGGGCCACGTTCAGCCCCTGCTCTGCCTCTGGGAAGGAGCAACCCAGGATCACATCCTCGATGTCTTCGGCCTTGATCGCTTCGGCCCGACGGAGCACCTCTTTGATCACGACGCTGGCCATCTCGTCGGGGCGCACGTCAGTCAGCGTCCCGCGCTTCGCCCGCCCCACGGTGGTCCGCACGGCGGAGACGATCACGGCTTCTTTCGTTCTCACATTCCTCTTCATCTCTAGTTCCGTAATGGGCTACCCGTGGTGAGCATGTGCCGCATGCGGTCAACCGTTTTCTGTTCACCCAACAGCGACAGCAGCGCCTCTCGCTCCAGGTCGAGGATGTACTGCGCATCTACCCACTGCGGCCTGGCCAGCTTGCCACCGCACAGGACATAGGCCGTCTTGTTGGCGATGAGCGCGTCGTGCTCGGAAGCATAGCCGGCTTGCTTCATACCCCAGATCATCATCTGCAGCGCAGCCAGGCAGTTGGCTCCCGTGCCCCAGATCTCCTTGCCGCGCATCGGCGGGCGATACCCCGACTCGGCCAACTCCAACACCATGCGCTTCGCCTCGTTTAGCAGGTGATCGCGATTCATGACGATCCGATCGGCAGGGCTGAGGAAGCCCCACTGGCGGGCTTCTTCGGCGCAGGCGCTCACCTTGGCCATGGCGATCGTGTCGAAGATCCGCTGCACGAAAGGGAGGAGGTCGGCGTTGGGGGCACTTCTGGCCACCGGTGACACGACGCGACGCACCAACTCCTTGCAGCCGCCACCGGCCGGAATCAACCCCACACGGGCCTCGACCAGGCCGATGTACGACTCGGCGGCGGCGCAGATTGCCGACGCCCCCATCATCACCTCGGCCCCGCCGGCCAGCGTCATGTTGAACGGCGCACTGACCACGGGCTTGGGGCTGTCGCGGAAGGCCATGGCCCCGTCCTGCGCGATCTTGACCGCCGCCTCCACCTGGTCCCACTCGCCCCGCTCCGCGAAGCCAGCGAGCATGGCCAGGTTGGCCCCAGTGGAGAAACGCTCTCCCTGGTTGCCGATGACAAGCCCCAGCCAGTCTCCCTCCAGTTCCTGGCTGGCACGGGCCATCATCTCGGAGATGTCCGTGTCCAGGGAGTTGCCTTTGGTGTGAAACTCCAGGCAGAGGACACCGTCGCCCACGTCTAGCAGATGGGCACTGGGGTTGTGGGCAATGATCCGCTTCTCCTCCGACTTGAGGTCTTTGAGGGCGATGGCGCGGGGGTCGGTCTTGGCGGCGACATAGCCCTGGCCGGCCGGATTGTAGTAGTGCAGCCGGCCGTTCTTCTTCTCGTAGAAGCTGGTGTATCCGGCAGCCAGCATCTCCTTGACCCACGGCGTAACCGTCATGCCATCGGCTTCCATCCGTTCCATCGACTCGTCCACGCCCAGGGCGTCCCAGATCTCGAACGGCCCAAGCTCCCAGCCGTAGCCCCACTTGCAAGCACGGTCAATCGACTGGATATCGTCGGTCACTTCTGGCACGATGCTGGCAGCATAGTTGAGCCCGAAGGCGATGATGTTCCAGATGAACCGCGCGGCGCGGTCCTGGCTTCGACCGGACTCCTGCCAGGCCTCGGCGCAGAGGCGCTTGATCCGCTCGCCTACTTCCGCCACGTCCTTGTGCCTGCCCACCGCCTCGAAGCGCGGCTTGGCCGGTGGCTGATACTCCAGCGTCTCCGGGTTCAGCGCCCAGAACTGGCGGCCTTCCTCAGCGTCTACCCGCTTGTAGAAGCCCTGTCCGGTCTTGTCGCCCAGCCATTTGCGCTCGAGCATGGCCTCGATGAGCGCCAGGCTCTTGGCGTTCTTCAGCTCCTCGCGGTAGGGATCGTGAGGGATGGCCAGATAGAGGTTGCCGCACACCTGGGCGTGGATGTCGAAACCCACCAGATCAAACAGCCGAAAGGTAGCTGCCTTGGTGCGGCCGATTAGCGGGCCGGTGAGGAGGTCTGCCTCTTCAACCGTGTAGCCGTTGTCCAGCGCATAGTTCAGGATGTGGGACCCAAAGATCGAGAAGAAGCGATTGGCGATGAAGTTGGGCGTGTCTTTGGCAATCACCACTCCCTTGCCCAGGGTCCGCGTCGCAAAATCCCTCATGCCCTCGACGACTTCAGGATCAGTGCTTTCATGAGGGATGATCTCCAACAGCTTCAGGTAGCGAGGGGGATTGAAGAAATGTGTGCCCAGGAAATGAGCCTTGAAGTCGCCGGAGCGCCCCTCGACGATGTTCTTGATGGGAATGCCCGAAGTGTTGCTGCTGACGATGCTCCGTGGCTTGCGGACCCCCTCGACGCGGGCCATCAGCTGCTGCTTGACGTCCAGCCGCTCGACGATGGCCTCGACGATCCAATCCGCCTCGCCAGCCCAGTCGAAGTTGTCTTCCAGGTTGCCCAGCGTGACAAGCTCAGCGACTTCTTTGGTGAAGAGGTTCGCCGGGCGCGCCTGGACACAACGCTGCCACCCCTCATTGACGATGCGGTTGCGCACCGCTGCGTGATCGAGCCTCAGCCCCTTCTCTTTCTCCTTCGGCGTCAATTCGAGGGGGACGATGTCCAGCAGGTAGGTCGGGACGCCCACGTTGGCCAGGTAGGCGGCGATGGCCGCCCCCATCGTTCCGGCACCGATGACAGTCACTCGGTTGATCGCATAACCCACGACCATCACTCCTGGATGATGCGTCGCTGCTGACCGTTGATCTCCGGACTGACGACTGAACACATCTCTCCAAGCACAAGCGTGCATCCGAAGCCCGGTGTCTCCTTATCTACGTGAGTCGCGGTAGATTACCCTCCCGGCCTGACCACATTGCCATAGGCCACATACTTCTTCATCAGTTCATTGACTCTCCCGATATCTTCTTTGAAGAACCTCTCGTGGAGCTTGCCCACATCGGTCATATGGCTGGTGATGCCCCACTCGGAGAATCGGGGGTGCTTCATATCTTCTTCATTCCATTTGATCACCATGCCATTGCCATCCGAAGCCATCCTTCCCCTTACAGCGCACACGGGGCATATGACTTCGGTCAATTCGCCCGGAATATGCAGGATGTTGCAGTGACACACTGGGCAGGAGGCGGGAGTATCTTCACCGAGGTATTTCACCTGCTCGATCGGTTTCAGGATCGCTTCGGCGATTCTCTTGCCCAACAATCTCGCCCTCTCCATGATCTTGGGATCCGCCAGAACGGCGCCCGGGCGCGGCACGTATTGGACCTGCATCTGGTCGACCAGGATTCGGGTATGCTGCAGATAGATATTCATGAGGGAAAGCTGCAAGGCCGTCCAGTCCCCTCCTCCGACCCCAATGATGCCGCCCACCCTCGTCTTCTTCAGGATATCCATGTGGGAGAACATCACCGGCAGCAGCCTCTCGGTGATGCACATGAAGTAGCCGTTGGGCCGGGCATGATAGACAGGAGCGGAGAGAATGAGCGCGCAATCTTCGACGCAGGTCTTCTCCAGGACCCATGGACAGTCATCATCCTTGATCGCACAGACCGGCTTCTGACCCCGCGTATAGGCTATTGAACAAGACTCACAACCTTTGCAGGGTTTGACCCTGAGCTCCATGGCCCGGATGATCTCCGACTCGATCCCGTATTCCTCCGCGGCCATGAGAGCTTCTTTGAGAAGCGTCTCACTGTTGCCGTTGATCCTGCCAAACGAAAGACCGACAATCTTCTTCGCTTGTGACATCGCTTCTCTTCGGCTGGATCATCGTCGCACAGCAGGACCCCCGCTCGCACGGTTCGCCCCGATGCGGTCGGGGCCTGTTCGGCCGATCGCTGCCTAGTAACTTACCTTGTCCAGACCTTTGAGGCCCAAGATCTTTCTCGCCTCATCCGGCGTGGCTGGCTCGTTGCCGAACTCCCGGACGATGCGCACCATTTTCTCCACCAGTTCTGCATTGCTCTTGGCGAGAACACCCTTGCTGACATAGAGGTTGTCTTCCATCCCCACTCTGCAATTACCCCCGATGATCATCGCCACGGTGCACATCGGGAATTGAAAACGACCGATGGCGCAGGTCGACCAGGTGAATTCACCAAACGCTTCCCGCGCGGAGTTGTAGAGGAAGTTGAGATTGTTGACCGTGGCCGGCAACCCCCCCATCGTGCCAAGTACGAACTGGATGTGAAGAGGTCTCTTAAGGTATCCCTTCTGCAGCAGGTAAGCCAGGTTGTTGATCATGCCACTGTCATAGACTTCCAACTCCGGCTTGGTGTTGGTTTCGGCAAACATCTGGCTGAATTCCCGTAGCGTCTTGAAGGTATTAGGGAAGATGCTATTCTCCGAATTCAGCAGGTGCGGCTTCTCCCAAGCGTACTTGTAGTCCTTGACTGCCTCTGCGCCCAGGAATATGCCGAAATTCATCGACCCGGCATTGAACGTGGCCAGCTCCGGTTTCAACTCCCTGACCACTCTGGCGCGCTCGGCCACGGTCATTTCTGGAGTGCCGCCGGTCGTCGTGCAGACGACAATGGGGCACCTGCTCTTCACCTTAGTGGCGATTTCGCGGAAGTACTCGAGCTTCGAGCTCGGTTGTCCGGTCTCGGGATCACGCACGTGAACATGCGCAATCGCCGCGCCGGCCTCATATGCCCTTACCGCTTCATCGGCCAGCTGTTGCGGCGTGATGGGCAGGTACGGCGACATGGTGGGAGTGCTACCACCACCAGTGAGGGCTGCAGTTATGATGACCTTTGCCATTGTCGCTGCTCTCGATTGGTTCTCGGTCTTTCAATAGGCCAACACGGACTTCCTTTCCGATCGCAGTAAGGTTACTCGTCTGTAGAAGCCGTGCTTTCATCACGCTGTCGAACATGCTCGATGATCGCGCGACCCACCTGGGCTACATGACGGTGCGTGAGGGCTGCTGCTTGCTCCGAGTCGCCTCGCCTGCAAGCTCCGAGGATGGCCCGATGCTCCGCCTGAGTCCTGGGCGTGTGGCTGGACTCGGACTCGACGATATAGACGTGCAAGTAGTGCTGCGTACGGTTTCGCAGTTTGCGTATCAGCTCACACAAGTGGCTACGGCCTGATGCGGCGTACAGGGTGAGGTGGAATTCATTGTTCAGCTTGGCCAGAGGAGCAGCGTCGTCAAGGTGCTCGTCGATTAGGTCGACGAGCGAGGTCAGCTCAACCAGGGTCTCTTCTGTCAAATGCGGCACGGCCAGGCGAGTGGCCATCTCCTCCAGCGTCGCCCTAATTTCATAGATGTCCTGCAGTTCATCGGCGCTCAGCCGCGTGACAATGGCGCCGCGGTGAGGGAAGATGGTCACCAAACCCTCGGCCTCTAGGTCACGGAGAGCTTCCCGAACGGGCATGGTGCTGACATCAAATCGAGGGGCAACCTCCTCTAGGCGAAGGTATTGGCCGGGCACCAGATCTCCCCGGATGATCTCATCGCGTAGGGTCTCAACCAACGTGTGCTTCACGGTGCGTGGGATTGACAGTTTGGTTTCCATGTCATCCTGCTGTCACGACGGACTCCTCAGACGTCCGTCTTGTCGCTGAGGAAGGATAACCGGGCGGGTCGGAAAGAAACCGCGAGGAAACAGGTGCCTGTGTGGTGCGTTTGATATTTGATCAAATATCAGTCGTATTAACCCATATTTGCGCCTCCCTGTCAAGCATCCGAGATGCTGAGAAGGCCCTGGATAGCCAGAGGCAGCTGCTGGTCGGGGAGCGAGAGAAGCCCACTGCCCGTTCTGTAGCCCAGAACAATACTAGACACTTTCCTAGCAGTCAATTCGGGCGCTCGGGGTTTGGTGCCACCACTCGCGAGGGTCGCAATAACCATGATCAGTCTGCGAGGCAGCAGGGCGGTTGCGGCGAAAAAAGGTGGGCAGGGTCGGTTGATGCTCTGAGCGAGCCGCGACCAGACGGATCGCCGGACGGGAGTTCGTGCTCCACCCGTCCGCGGACGAGGATTCTCGCATCTGCTGATGCAGCATGAGCACCATCTTTGCGCCTACTCGCCACCTGTTTGTGCACTAACGCCAACCGGAATCGGGGGATTCCCGGCATCTCAGCATCTGATGAGGACAGGACATCCGAGCAGAAGGTTCGTAGCCGGTCGGATTGTGGCTTAGGCGACACCCGCGCCTAGCTGAACGCAAAGAGAGGCCTTTTCGGCCTCTCTCTGCGTCCAGTCGCAAGCTGCGTCCCCAACGAGCCAGGCGTCTCAGCCACCCTCGATGCGGCGAAAGCCGGAATGCCTACAGCTCCCTATCTGATCTCGTCCTCCTCTTGGCCTCCGCTGATGCGCGGACGCACAATCTTCCCCTTCTTCTCGGCCTTGCGCACGAGGTCGGCCTCTTCATGAGCCCATTGCCAGAAGTTGACCGTGTGGGGGGAGTGTTCGGTGGCGGTGACGTACATCTCCGATGCGAAGGAGTGACGCACCTCGTTGGCGACGTCTTCCTTCCAGGCCTTGCGAAGAATCTGCGTCGTGATGCGGCGGGTCACGCGCGAGCCGGTGCGCATGATGAGCTCGGCGATCTCCCAGGCGCGCTTGTAGCACGACTCGACGTCAGGGCAAATCTCGTTGACCATGCCGAGCGCAAGCGCCTTTCGTGCCGTGATGATTTCGCCGGTCAACTCGGCGTAGGCAAACCTCTTGCGGCCCATGAGCTCGCGCCACGGGATCTGGATGCCGTCGCCGGGAACCATGTTGACGCGGAAATGCATATCGGTTGTCCAGGCGTCTTCGGTGCAGAGGGTGATATCGCAGTACAAGAACAGATCCGAGTGGAAGGCGGCGCCGTTCCAGACCCCGATGGTGGGAACCTCGACGTCGAAGACTTGGCCTTCGATGTCATTCGTACCGTCGTAGTACTGGTACTCATACATCTTCCAGGCCTCTTCCGGCGCCGAGGAGAACTCCGTCGCCGGGAGCCACTTCCCGTCGGGTCCCAGCCGGCCGATGCCCTTGGTGAAGTCCTTGCCTGTGCCGCCCAGGATGATGACCTCGTTGTCCGGATCCCTGCCCGCCCAGTCAAAGAAGTAGTGAAGGCCCTGATGGGCGGGAGCCCCCCACTGCATGCTGTCACCGTTAGTGTGAAGGCGCGCTTCGAGGATGCCTCTCTCCCGCTTCATCAGCAGGCACTGCTTGAGCTTCTCCGAGTACTCCTCGAACGGCATGTGAGGTATCTTTGCGTACTCCTTCGGGGCATCCTTGGGCCATTTGTCCCAGTCCGATTCGTAGTTGGCCTTGATCATTCCCTTATCCTCCTCCTTTGCAGGTCAGTTCAGGGTGAATAGAGTTGCCTGGTCATGGACGATTCCGGGATCCGCTTCGACCGCCGGTGTCGGTGGAGCGTGCGTTCACCACCTATTGCGGTCGACCGCGATACCCACACCATCCCTTGAACCTTTTGCCATAAAGCCCTCTTCGATGGCAACCTTACCGTCGCACCGCCCGCTAGCCAGATGTCCCCCTCGATCGTCTCGATCCACCATCCTAGGTCGATCAGAGGCTCTCCGTCGCGGAAGTGTTTGTCATAGACATAGGACTTGACCAGAGCCAGGTCGCCGGTCAAGCCGTGGGCCAGGACATGCCGTCCCTTCATGTGAGGGATCTTCTCTAGGAAGTACTCTGCATCGGGATTGACGGGGACTCTCTTGCCCAGGGCCGCATGCGCCTCAGCGGGCATGATCCCCCAGCGGATGTTGCGAATCCAACCGCGATCACCCATCCAGTTGTTGATGTGGCGCACAGCGAGGTCTCGGCCCAGGAAGTTGATCAAGACGGCCCTGGACTCGCTTTGCCTGTGAATATCTGCCGTGTCAATGGCCGCCTCGTCATCATGCATCATGGGCATGGGGACGGTGGCGGGATCATCGGGCACCTGCGGAACGTAGTCCTCACGGTTCGGTAGACGATAGATCCCGTCCTTCTCACCCCTGATCATGGACTTGAAAGTCTTGGGATCCATGATCTCCTTCTTCATGGTGCGGCTGCCCCCCGTGCCCATGCCAAAGGGACGGGTGGGCGCAAGCGATTCCAGAATGGGGCCGTCCACGGTCCAGGTCGGCTCCTCCCCAATTCTCACGCCTTCCCAATAGAGAACGTCGCCACCCCGGCGCCGCTCCCTAGACCAGAGTTCCTTGATGTGCTCCCAGTCCTCGTCCGTGTAGTAGTGGGCAGGACGGGACATCCAGTCAGGGGCTTCCCACATGTCCCTG
>CAYQUY010000094.1:0-8669 GCA_964420755.1 uncultured Anaerolineaceae bacterium | reverse complement strand
ACCTGTCGCTCCACCTCGCGCTGGACCCACTCCCTGGCCTGTTGCTCCAAGTCTCTTACGAGTGCCTCGATTTCCTGTTCGCCGCGTGCCCGCATATCGTCGATCTCGCGATCGATCTCGTCCCGCAGATCGCGGGCGCCCTCGGGAAGCACGACCAGGTATACGGTGACCTCCGAGCCGACGGGTTCCGAGCCGCGGCGCAGTTGCCATATCTGGCGGTAAACGCCCGGGGTTTCGGGGGCCGTCGCAGGGATCTCCCAGGTCGCCTCCTCGCCAGCGGGGACGGCTTGGGCCAGTGGATAGCTCGACGCGGCGCCGTAGGGATTGTGGACGTTCGCCAGGGTGTACGCCTCTGGCTGCCAGGTGATGAGGCCATCGTTGCGCAGGCTGAGCTCGACCGTCGTGGTGTTCCCAGGGAAGTAGGTGGCGATGGCTGCTCCGATGGGAACCGCCGCGTCGGCGCAAGTGACGGGAAGACCCAGGACCATCAGGATCGATTGGGCGATGGCGCGGCCGAAGTCCGGGCGCCGATCGGCCAGAAGATCGGCGTCGCCCTGAAGGAAGCCGATTTCGACCAAGGCGGACGGGGCATGCCAGTCGTGAATATAGAGGCCGCCGAGGCGATTGGCGGTCTCCGGCTGGGTGCCTCGATCGGGGATCGAAAGGCGCTCGGCGATGCCGGCCGAAAGTAGACTTGCCAGAAGCTGGCTTTCGGCATCGTCGTATCCACCCACGGTGTACCACGCCTCGGCGCCGCTGGGGTTCCCATCGGCGGAGTTGACGTGGATCGAGACGCCCAGCGCCGGGTGTCGAGCATTCACCAGGTCATCCAGGTCTGACAGAGTGTGACTGCTGTCGTCCCCCTCCCGGGTGAGGAACACATCCACAGGGCATCGGCTCAGGTAGGTGCGAGCGTAGCGAGCCACATCCAGGGTGATGTCCTTCTCGACCAGATCGCCGCTGGTAGCACCCGGGTCAATGTCACCGCTCTCCGTTGCCCAACCATGGCCGGGATCAAAGACCACCAACGGCAAATCGGACTGGACCTGACCCCTCGGCAAGATGCCGGCTGGGAGCAGGAGGAAAACGGCGAGGACGAGTCGGGGGAGCGACTGAGCTAATGGCATTCTTCACCCACGGGGCCCTGACTTGGAGTTCGGGGATTCTATACCCTGTGGCGAGAGAGGGATATGTCGTGGGGGTAGCGTCTTGGGCCTGCGCAGCCTCAGGACTTCCGAAGTCGGAGACTAGGTATAATCCCCTCGCCATGCCGATTCAGGACGCCCTCGACAGCCTGCGCTTTGACCGGGCCTTCATGGCCAACGTCACCGCCTGGGAGCGCATCCCTGCCCGTCCGGCACGCTATGCGGGCTTTCCCGCCGGCCTTGAGGCACGCTTGATTGCCGCCCTGAGCGGCCGCGGCACCGCCCCGCTCTACACCCACCAGGCTGCCGCCGTAGAGGCCGCCCTGGCAGGCGAGAATGTCGTCGTCGTCACCAGCACCGCCTCCGGCAAGACGCTGTGCTACAACCTTCCCGTCCTGCAAACCCTCCTGGCCGACCCCCAGGCCCGGGCCCTCTATCTCTTCCCCACCAAAGCGCTCTCCCAGGACCAGGCGGCCGCGCTCGACGACCTGCTCGGAACCCTTGGGGCGGGTGACCTCGTCGCCGTCCGGACCTACGACGGCGACACGCCCAAGGCCCAGCGGCGGGGCATCCGCGACGAGGCCCACCTCTTGATCACCAACCCCGACATGCTCCATACTGGCATTCTCCCCCACCACCCGCGCTGGGCTGCATTCCTCGAGAGCTTGCGTTGGGTCGTCCTCGACGAGCTGCATGTCTACCGGGGGGTCTTCGGCTCGAACGTCGCCAACCTCCTGCGGCGTCTGCGCCGCCTGTGCCGCTTCTATGGTTCTGATCCGCACTTCATCCTCACCTCGGCCACCATCGCCAACCCGAAAGAGCTGGCCGAGCGACTCATCGAGGCCCCTGTCTGCCTCGTAGGCCCCGACCAGGACGGGTCGCCCCGGTCAGAGAAGCACGTCCTGATCTACAACCCGCCCGTGATCGATCCCGCACTGGGTATCCGCCGCGCCTACACGCTCGAGTCGGCGCGGCTGGCGGGGAAGTTCCTCGGACAAGGGGTTCAGACCGCCGTCTTCGCCCGCGCCCGCCTGACGACGGAGATTCTGCTGGGCTACGTCCGGGACACCGTCGAGCAGGCCGGGGGAAACCGGGAAGGGATTCGAGGCTACCGGGGTGGCTACCTGCCACTCGAGCGGCGGGAGATCGAGCGGGGGCTGCGCGACGGCTCCGTGCGAGGCGTTGTGGCGACCAACGCCCTCGAACTGGGCGTCGACATTGGCCAGCTTGGGGCGGCCGTCGTCGCCGGGTACCCGGGCACGATCGCCAGCCTCTGGCAGCAGGCCGGCCGGGCTGGCCGCCGGGCGGAGACCTCGGCCGCAGTCCTCGTCGCCTCCGCCGCCCCACTCGATCAGTTCGTCGCCCTCCACCCTCGCTATCTCTTCGAGCGCTCTCCTGAGCATGGCCTGATCAATCCCGACAACCTGGCCATCCTCGTCCGCCATCTGCGCTGTGCCGCCTTCGAGCTGCCCTTCCAGGCCGGTGAGACCTTCGGCGCCGCCGGCGACGTGACCGAGGTGCTCAACTACCTTGCTGAGGAGGGCGACCTCTACCGCTCCGACGGTACCTACCGCTGGGTGGCCGAGGCGTACCCCGCGGAAGGCGTGTCTCTCCGAGCGAGCACGGATGACACGGTTGTCATCCAGGATGTGGGCGAGGGGCGGCCGGTAGTGATCGGGCAGATCGATCGGGCCGCGGCGCCGCTCTTGGTCCACGAGGGCGCGGTCTACATCCACGAGGGCCGGACCTTCCTTGTCCGCCGTTTTGACTGGGAGAATGCCCTGGCTGAGGTCGAGCCGGCCGAGGTTGACTACTACACCGACGCGGCGGAGGCCGTGGATCTAGAGGTCCTGGAGGTATTTGACGCCGATGAAGGGGGTGCCGTCCGTCGTGCCCACGGGCGAGCGCGGTTGACCGCCCAGGCGACCTCCTTTCGCAAAGTCAAGCGCTACACCCATGAGACGCTGGGCTACGGCGCGATCGACCTGCCGCCGAGAGAGTTTGAGACGACGGCCTACTGGCTGTGGATCGCGCCACAGATGGTTGAGCGCCTCGAGCGGGAAGGGGTGCTGCTGCCGCCTAATGACTACGGGCCGGATTGGGCACACGCCCGCGACGCCGCGCGCGCACGTGATGGGGGCCGCTGCCGACAGTGTGGTGCGCCGGAACGCGAGGGCAAGGCCCACGACGTTCATCATCTGCGGCCCTTCCGGGAGTTCGGCTATGTCCCGGGCGAGAATCGCAACGATCGATTGGCAAACGCCCCGGACAACCTGATCACCCTGTGCGCTGCCTGCCACCACCGGGCCGAAACCGCCCGGGGCACCCGCAGCGCGCTCGGGGGTTTGTCCTACGCCCTCGCCAACATCGCCCCCCTGTACCTAATGTGCGATCCGCGCGACCTGGGCGTCCTGGCCGAGGTCCGCTCCAGAGAGACCAAGGGCCCGACGGTTACTTTCTACGATCATGTGCCCGAGGGGCTTGGGCTGGCAGAGAGGCTCTTTGAGCTCCAGCCAGAGTTGCTGGCGGGGGCCCTCGATCTGGTTCGCAGCTGCCCATGTCAGGACGGATGTCCGGCCTGCGTGGGGCCGACGGGGCCCGGTGGAGGCGAGGTCAAAGCCCTCACCTCTCGGCTGCTGGAGGCGCTGCTGGCAGGCAACACAAACCCGGTCTCTTAGTGGGACCGGGTCTGCGTCGAGCAGTTTGGATTTCTGGCAGTCTACATGTCCGCGAGGGCCCGATCGACGGCGCTGATGATGGTCAGAAAGGACTCGGCCTCCCAGGCGGCGCGGCCGATGAACAGGCCATCGACGTTGGGCTGGCGGATCAGTTCGGCGGCATTCTGGAGACTGACGCTTCCCCCATACAGGATGGGGACCTTGTCTCCCTGAGCCTCCCCGAAAAGCTCCTTCACCGTGATACGGATGTGCGATTGGATCTCGCCGGCGTAGGCAGGCCCGGCGGGGATCCCGCCCACGCCGATCGCCCAGACCGGCTCGTAGGCGATCCATATCCGTTCGCAAGAGACGGCCTTGATGCCATGCAGGGCGATTCTCACCTGGCGCCCCACGACCTCTCTTGCCGCGCCAAAGTCCTTCTCGTCTTCCGTCTCGCCGACGCAGACCAGGGGCGTCAGATCGTGAGCGAGCGCGGCCAAGACCTTCTTGTTGACGGTGAAGTCGGTCTCATTGAAGTAAGTTCTGCGTTCGGAGTGACCCAGTTCGACGATGTCGACGCCGGTCTCCGCCAGCATCTTGGGTGAGATCTCTCCTGTAAACGCCCCTTCGGGCTCCCAGTGCATGTTCTGTGCGCCCAGCAGAATGGGTGTGTTCCGTAGGAGCTCCTTCATCCGCCACAAGTGGGTGAAGGGCGGCACGATGAAGACCTGGTAGCGATCGGATGGGCGCAAGGCCTCGCTGAGGTGAGCCACATAGGCCTCCGCCTCCGCCAGGGTCTTGTTCATCTTCCAGCTTGTTCCCAGCAGCGCTCTCTTCACCGCGTCACTTACATCTCCGGGTTCCTCCACCGCATCGACTCATTCCGGGATAGTCTGGGTCACTTCTTCAGCCTCTCCCCGATCCCCATGCGGGCCATCCACTCCTCGACAGCCCGGCGAGCGGCCTCCGAGTTCGGCAAGTCCAGGACCTGTTGGGCGATGTCCCGGGCCTCGGCCAGCTTCAGCTGGCGTATGATCCGTTTTGCCTCGGGGATGCTGGGTGCATTCATGCTTAGCTCGTCGAGACCGAGCCCGATCAGGACCGGGATCGCGCCCGGGTCTCCACCCAGTTCACCGCACAGCCCGACCCAGCGACCGTGCCGGTGAGCGCCTTCAACAACCTGCCGGATGAGTCGGAGCACCGCGGGGTGGAGCGCGTCCGAGAGGTTGGCCACCATCGTGTTGCCTCGGTCGGCCGCCAGGGTGTACTGCGTGAGATCGTTCGTTCCGATGCTGAAGAAGTCCACCTGCGCGCCCAGGGTATCAGCAAGGATGGCGGCCGATGGCACTTCGACCATGATCCCGACTTCGAGCTTGTGGTCGTAGGGAATCCCCTCGCGGTCCAACTCCTTCCGTGCCTGCGCGACGACGCCTTGAGCGGCGTTGATCTCCTCAGGCGACGAGACCATGGGGAACATGACTTTGAGATTGTGGCCAGGGCTGGCCCGCAGGATGGCGCGCACCTGCGTCAGGAACAGAGTGGGCCACTTGAGGGCCATGCGGATGCCGCGGCATCCCAGAAAGGGGTTGAGCTCGGGGGGCAAGTCAAGATAGGGGACGGGCTTGTCACCGCCGAAGTCCATTGTCCGGATCACAACCGGCCTCTGGCCCATTCTCTCGGCCACCTGATGATAGACCGAGTGCTGCTCCTCTTCTGACGGTGGTTGTGCCCGGTCGAGGTAGAGGAACTCGGTGCGGAAGAGCCCCACCCCTTCGGCGCCGAACTCCAGGGCGGCGTCGGCATCCTGGACGCTGCCGATGTTGGCCACGATCTCCACGGGCTTTCCGTCGGCCGTCTGGGCCTTCCCTTGCGCCGCCTGCTTCATCTGAGCGCGCCGTGCGGCGATCTCCGAGGCCATGGTCCTGTAGCGCGCCAGAGTCTCCTCATCGGGATCGACCATCACGGTGCCGTGGTCGCCGTCCAGGATCAGGCTGGCGCCAGCTTCGATCTGGTTCAGTGCCGCGCCCAGGCCGACCACGCAGGGAATGCCCATGCTTCGGGCAAGGATGGCGGAGTGCGAGCTTGGCCCGCCCCCGGCAGTGCAGAAGCCGAGTGTCATCGAACGGTCGAGGCGGGCAGTGTCCGAGGGAGATAGATCCTCGGCCACAATGATCGAGGGATGGCCCGAGAGGGGAGCATCCGCATCCTGGACGCCCAGCAGCAGGGCCGTGACGCGACGACCGACGTCCTCCAGGTCCGCGGCTCGGGCGCTGAGGTATGGATCCTTGAGGGCCCGCAGCTGGCCAGCGAACATCTCAATGCTGAGCCGGGAAGCTTCTTCGGCGGAAGCGCCCTCGCCGATACGCTTCTGGATGTCCTGGCGCAACTGCGGGTCCTTGAGCATCTCCTTGTGCGCCAGGAAGATCGCCGCGTCTTTCTCGCCGGCCTCGAGACATACCTTCTCGTAGATCCGCGCCAGTTGCTCATCCGCCTTGGCCAGCGCCTGGGCTACCCGCTGCCACTCCTCCTCCGCTGTCCCTTTGCGGCGGGTGGTCTCAATCTTCAGGCGAGGTGGGCGATACAGGAAGGCCGGACCGCAGGCGATGCCGGAGGATGCCGGTGTTCCTTGATAGACTCGCGCCTCCCGAGGATGGGGCATGGGGTATCTTCCTCCGCGACGTGGCTGGCTGCCTGCGCAGATAGGATGCTCCCGGGTTCTGGTGTATCGGAAGCACCCGGGCAAGTCGCAGAATGGGACCCTTGATGGTGTCAGCCGGCGTCACGCTGGTGACCGGCGACAACGATAGCGAAGGTTTCTTGGCGTACACCCGTAACGAGGCCCGACAACGTCGCCGCGCATCACCGAGTCGCGCCGGATTGCCTGCAGGATACGCCCAATCATCGCCGGTGGCTAGGGGCCGAAGACCGTCACATCCACTCACCTTGACCGCCGCCCCCTTGTCAGGCATAATGCCGCGACGCTGTTTGGTGAACAGGATCGGGAATGCGCCGTCAGGTTGTTGTTCTGCTTGCCCTCAGTCTCGTGATGCTCTCGGGCTGCTCGCTCGTGGGAGGGGCCGGGCCCACGCCCACCGTTGTTCCCACCATGGGCCTGGCGCCGCAAACGGGCTGCGTCGCCGATGAGGTGCTGGCCGTCCTCAAGCCACTCGTCCCGTACGCGCAGGCGAGCGTCAGCCACCATTTCCTCTCGGGTGTTCACAACCTGACCGTCTGGTTCGTCGATCCAGATCTCGATCCGCTCGCCACAGGGGATCAGATTGCCGAGAACGCGGACGAGGCGCTTTGGCATGCTGCCCAGCTGAGCCAACGTCTGTTTGCCGCCGACGAATGTGTTCCCATCCTCTTTGAGGGTATCACCACCATCGTTGTGGACCGAGATTACAACCAGTGGTTCCTGGGGCAGGTCCCGACGAACCGCCTGTCGGGCTCCCCCGACCCGACCGACGAGGAAATCCAGCAGGCCAGGCAGGCCTTCACTCAGGGGTACCTCCGTAGCGAGCCGACGGGCTCCGCTGGGCGGACGCCAGCGCCGGCGGGTTCGTGCACTTGGGTTCAGGCTGGGGCGCGTCTACAGAGCCACTTCGACCCTGCCCGCCAGAATGTTGCCTTCTACCTCGTCATCGACGACAAAGGGGTAGGTGTCTGGACCCAGTGGGATGGCCTGCCGGATGTCGACGCCTTCCTCGCTGATCTGCTGACCGTCCGCGGCGAGCTGCCCTGCCTGTATCCGCCGCTTGACACGTTGTGGGTCATCTATGTTGACGGTCTGGGTGTCGCCGAGTGGGTCTTCGCTGCGGACGGGGAGGCGGTGCGAGATCCCGCCGATCAAGCCTTCGTCGACCGGCTCGAGATAATCTACCCTCCACTGCAGGCGACCCCCACGCCTTGAGGCGGACGGCCCGACGTGCTGGAGGCGGAGCAGAGTCTGCTCCGCCTTTGCGTCTCACGCCTCCTGCGCCCGTTTTGGTGAGTTCGATGAGGAGATGCTTGGGACTCAGGGGGACCACGGCCTCGTTCTTTTCCCCGGCTTGACCCTGGCCTGCAGGGCGCACCGCGCCGGGGGCCGGTGGTGGCACGGACGAGCGCACAGCAGGCCGACGCTAGCGGGCAGGAAACGCAACAGGTTCTTGTGCAAACCCGCGAAACGCGACGCTAGGGTTGCGTACGGGAGGCCGCGCCCCCTGGCAGGCTGAGAACGACCGCGGCCGCCAGCACCAGGGCGCCGCCGGCCAGTTGGCGGGTCGTCAGGCCCTCGGCCAGGAACCAGGCGGCCATCAGCACGGTGAACACAGGCTCGAGTGTGCTGAGCAGGGAGGCAGCTGTCGGCCCGACGCGGACCATCCCGGCCAGGAAAGTCCCGATGGGCAGGACGGTGCTGAACAGGATCATACCCACCATGATCCAGCCGGCCGCCGGGGTGAGGGGACCTGGCAAGGATCGAGTGATCCAACCGGCCGCGGCGAATGAGCAGAAGGCTCCCAATGTGATCCAGGTCGTGCTTACCAGAGCCCCCGCTCGCCGGACGAACCGCTCGCTGACCAGGATATAGCCCGCATACCACACTGCCGAGGCCATCACCAGCCCAAGGCCGAGCGCTTCCAACCGCCCCACCTGGCCGACCGGGCCGCTCGTCAAAGCGACGCCGATCAGAGCGAGACCCATGGCTGCCAACTCGCGTGGGCTCGGTCGGCGGTGGTAGAAGACCCAGGCCAGGAGCGCCACGAAGACCGGGTAGTTGTACAACAAGAGGGCAGCCACGGAGGCCGGAATGCGCTGCAGCGACCCCACGAACAGTGAGGCCTGGATCGCGTAGCCGACGGCGCCCAGGAGGAACAGTGGCAGACTC
>CAYQUY010000093.1:0-8675 GCA_964420755.1 uncultured Anaerolineaceae bacterium | reverse complement strand
GCGCCAGGCCGCGTTCCACAGCTTGCTCTCCGGTGGCCGCCTCACCAACGACCCTGACCTGGCCCGTCGCTGCGAGCCCGGCGACCAGCGCTTCGCGCAAGGCAGCGTTGTCCTCAACGATCAGTAACTCAATCACGTGTCGTTCCCTTTGTCCTGTCGCTGATGGTAGTCTGTGCTCGTTTCCCGGTCAAGCACCCACGTGCGATGGCTGCCAAGTGAGGGAACCGGGACGGGGCGGTGGACGGGCGTGGGGCTGTGCAGCCATCTTGCCTGTGCCCGCGAGACGCATAGACTTCCCATTATGCGCCACCCTAGCGCGATCCTTTTGTTGCTGGCTATCATTCTGGCGGCATGTCAACCTGCCCCCGGCTCGGCGGAGACGCCGGGGGTGCCGGTATCGCCAGCAGCGGCCGCCACGGCGGAGCCGTCCTCCATGACGCCTTGGGACATCACCTGCTTTGTCTATCAGTTGCAGCGCATCGACCTGCAGGCCATCGCCGCTGCACCCTGTGGCCTGGTCGTGATCGACTACTCGGCCGACGGAGCGGAGGAAGGCGCCTTCCGCGCGGATCAAGTCTCGGCCGTGCGTGAAGGCCCTGAGGGGCACAAGGCCGTCCTGGCCTACCTGAGCATCGGCGAGGCCGAGGACTATCGTTTCTACTGGCAGGAGGGCTGGGATGCGGACCACAACGGCCAGCCCGATACGGGGGCGCCGGTATGGCTGGAGAGCGTCAACCCGGACTGGGAAGGAAACTACAAGGTCCGCTATTGGGACCCCGCCTGGCAAGCGATCCTTTTCGGCAGCCCGGCCTCCTACCTCGACCGGATCCTGGCGGCGGGGTTCGACGGCGTCTATCTGGACATCATCGACGCGTACGAGTACTTTGAGGGGCAAGGGCGGGCCTCGGCCGCGGCCGAAATGGTCGACCTCGTTCTGCGCCTGGCGAACTACGCTCGCTCTCAGTGTCCCGGCTTCTTGGTGTTCCCTCAGAATGCCCCGGAACTCGCGACCGCCTTCCCAGACTATCTGGCAGCGATCGATGGCATTGGCCAGGAAGACCTCTACTATGGCTACCCCGACCAGGGGGTTCCAAGCCCGCCGGGGTTCATCCACGAGATCGAGCCCTCGCTTGACCGAATCGTTGCCGCTGGGAAGCTAGTGCTCGCCATCGCCTACACGACCGATCCCGGCCAGATCGCGGACAATCGAGCCCGGGCACTGGCCCGTGGATATGTCCCCCTGGCAACCGTGCGCGCTTTGGACCTGCTGATCTATCAGCCCCTAGAGTAGAGGTCCCCTCCGTGGGCCATCTGCACGAGCAGGCGTTCGCCCCGCGTGTCGGATCACCGTTGGCTTGGCAGGCTGAAAGGGGGAGGGTTCGTCGGAGGGGGCGGTCCCGTGCGGGCCGCCGAGGATTCCCTGGTCCGGCGGTGACCGTACAAGGTATCGGAGGAGAGTGAAGACCAGGATTGGGGAGGGGAATCACCCCTTCGGGATTAGCTTCTGGGCAATCTGACGGGCCACGTGGGCCAACTCGGGGGCCTGGTCGTAGACGGCCAGACCCTTGCGGTCGGCCTGGGCGACGCCAGGGTCGTTCGGGAGGAAGCCGAGCACGGGGAGGCCGGGGGAGTGCTCGAGGATGAAGGCGCGGTCCTCTTCGCCCCCAACCTTACTGCCCACTAGGAATAGGCGAGCGAGCTTGATGTCCTCGGCTAGGCTCTTGATCTGGGAAGCCGTCGCCAGGCTGCGGGCGGTCGGCTCGACGACGACCAGCATCGAATCGACAGCGTCGGCGGTGGCCCGACCCAGATGCTCGACGCCGGCGTACATATCCAGCAGGACGAGCTCGTTGCGCCGGAGCAGGATATGTGTGACTAGGGCGCGCAGGACGGCGCTCTCCGGGCAGATGCAGCCTGCGCCGCCCATCTCGACCGCGCCCAGCTCCAGCAATCGGATACCCCGGTGAAGGGCCGAGAACCGATCCGGCAGGTCATCCACCCGAGGGTTGAGCTTGAAAAAGCCGCCGATGGTTCCAGGCTGGGCGCCAGTGCGCTCGTAGATCAGCTCCTCCATCTTGGCGATGGGCTGGAGACCCTCGAGGAGTTTGGGCGGAAAGCCGAGAGCCGAGCCCAGGCAAGGGGACGGGTCAGCATCGATGGCGAGCACCTGGTAGCCCAGGTCAACGAAGCTGTAGGCGAGCAAGGCGGTCAGCGTCGTCTTGCCAACGCCGCCTTTGCCAGTTACGGCGATCTTCACAGAATCTCCCTCGCAGTCCAGGTGTTGTGTCACCTGAAGGGCAGGAGGCCGGTTGTCGGAGGACACAGGCGGCGAGGCTTCACCTCGCCGCGGACAGCTACCCCGCTCGCCGGGCCGCAAATCGGCCTCGACTGGCTGAGCGGGCAAGCGAGCGCCGGATCAAAGCAGAGACCGCTCAACGAGGAGCGGCTTGGGATCGATCAAGTTTCGGTCCAGGCAAGCCTGCTCCGTCATTCCGAACGCGATCGCTGCTAGCTGGGTGAAGTACAAAACCGGTAGGCCGGGTGCGTCGGCCATCTGTGTCTGGCGGCCATCCAGATTGGCGTGGCAAAGCGGGCAGGCCACTGCGATGAGGTCGGCGCCGCGCGCCTTGGCGTTCCTCAGGATGTCACCACTGAGTTCGAAGACCAGATCCTTGCGAGTCATCGAGAGCGAGGCGCCGCAGCAGGCCACCTTGCGGTCCCAATCAATGGCTGAGGCGCCAAGGGCCTGCACGATGCGGTCCATGCCCATCGGATACTCAGGCCGCTCGGCGCCGGTGACCTGCGGCGGCCGGGTCAGCAGACAGCCGTAGTAGCAGGCGACCCGCAGGCCTTGCAGGGGCCTGCGAACGCGCGCCGCTACGGCCTCCAGGCCGATCGTGTCGACGAACACGTCAAGCAATGAGGAGATCTCCACGCTGTCGCGGTAGGTGTAGCCGACCTCCCGTTCCAGCTCCGCTTTGAGTTCCGGCTCCAGGCGCATGTCCCGGGCGGCGGAGCGGAAGCGGTTGAAGCAGGCGGCGCAGGGCAGCGTGACCTGCTTCAGCCCCTCCTGTTCGAGCAAGATAAGGGTCTGCAGGGGCAGGCGTGTGGCCAGGTGGTGATCGACCCGGTGGGCCGGCGTCGAGCCGCAGCACACCCAGCCTTCCGGTTCGACCGGTGTGATGCCCAGGGCCTGCAGGACACTGCGCGCCGAGCGGTCGAACTCCTTGGCCATGGTGTGCAGTGAGCAGCCCGGATAGTAGCCGATCTCGTTGGCCGGCCGTGAGGCGGGTGTGAGCGGGGCCTTGCGCTTCTGCTTCCGCACGATCTTGGGCAGGACGCCGATCTTGCGGTGCGCGAACATCTTCAGGCCCAGGTCGATGTCCTTGAGAGGCTTCCCGGCCCGCAGGTTCATCTCGGCCAACAGCCCGAGCTCATAGGACCGGCCGAGCAGATTCACATTCCGCAGGAAGACCTTGTTGAAGTCGGCGACCGGTGGCACCGGCGGCTTCGCCCCCTGCGCCACCGCTTCGGAGACGACGTAGTCCATCACGCGGGCCACGTCGATGCCCTGCGGACAGCGGGTCGTGCACGTCTGGCAGGAGGCGCACAGCCAGGGGGTCTTGCTCTTGAAGACCAGGTCTTCCAGGCCGAGTTGGGCGGCTCGCATGATCTGATTAGGCGCCAGATCGAAGTGATCCGCAAGCGGGCAGCCGGAGGTGCACTTCACGCACTGGTAGCAAAGAAAGACGTTCTCTCCGGTGGCTTTGCGAATCCTATCGGCCAACGAGGTGCTCAGCAATGTATCCATCGTCACCTCATCCTGCAGGCGCCGGCGGCGCGGGTTCAGGGCGCGGCAGCAACCCGGCCCCCTCGATGATCGGTCGCACCGCCTCCTCCCACTCGATGGCCATGATGTGCACGCCAGCCACACCCTCGATCTGGCGGACTTGCTGGATCTGCTCGATGGCGATCTGGATGCCTTCCTTGCGCCAGGCGGCGCCCCGGGCCTTCTTGTCTTCCTTGTCGATGCCGGCCGCAGCGGCTTCCATGCGCTCGATCAGCGCGCTGGGCACGTCCATGCCCGGCACCTCGTTACGCATGTACTTGGCCATGCCCGGCGACTTGACCGGTCCGATCCCGGCCAGGATGTAGACCTGTTGGTGGACGCCCAGCTTCCGCACCCGGTCCATGAAGTCGGCGAAGCGCTCCATGTTGTAGATTAGTTGGGTCTGGATGAAGTCGGCCCCGGCCTTGACCTTCTTGGCCAGCCGATACGGGCGCCATTCGAAGGGATCGCCGAAGGGGTTCTCGGCCGCACCCAGGAAGAAGCGGGGCTCGATGCCCTTCAGCTCGTCCCCGCACTGGAAGCAGTGTTGATCGCGCAGCCCCCGCATCATTGACAGCAGGCCCATCGAGTCCAGGTCGTGGACGTTCTTGGCGCCGGGGTGATTGCCGAAGGATTGGTGATCGCCGGTCAGGCAGAGCAGGTTGCGCAGGCCCAAAGCGTAGGCCCCCAGGATGTCGGACTGCATGGCCAGGCGATTGCGATCCCGGCAAGTCATCTGGATGACCGGTTCCAAGCCCTCTTGCAGGGCGATGGCACCGGCGCCGATGCTCGACATCCGCACGATCGCCGTCTGATTGTCGGTGATGTTGGCCGCGTCGCACACGCCCTTGAGGAGCTGCGCCTTCTTGCGGATCACATCGCCGTCGGCGCTTTGCGGCGGCCCAAGCTCCGCCGTAACCGCGAAGTGGCCGGCGCGTAGGATGCGCTCCAGGCGTGATCCGGACTTTAAGCCGTTGCCGCCAATCGATGTGCTCATGCTCATATCCCTCCGCGGCTCAGTCCGAGGCCTCGGCTGCCAGCCGCAGGTCCTCGCGCGTGATGTGTCGCGGTCCGCCATCCCGGCTGGTTGACCAATCCTTGGGGGGCTGGATTTCCATCAGCAGATGCAACCGCCCCTGAGCCTTCAGCCGGTCATAGATCAGATTCCACGCACAGTCGATTTCCTTGTTGATCTCGCACTTGCCCCCCTGAGATCCACCGCAGGGCCCGTTGAGCAGCTGCTTGGCGCAGCGGGCGATCGGGCAGATGCCGCCGGTCAGGCCGAGAATGCACGATCCGCAGGCCGCGCAGCGTTCCTCCCACACGCCCTGCTCTGTGGGCATACCCATGAATGTCGTGTTCAAACCAGGGACGACGATCGTCTGCGGGTAGCGCTCGGCGAGGGCCTGCACGCCGACGCCGCATCCCAGCGAGAGAACCGCGTCGACGCTCTCGATCTTCTCCTTTAGCGGATCGATGTACTCCCACTCGCACTGCCGTTGGACTGTGACGTGCTCCACATCCTTGGGCCGCCCGTCAATACGGGAGGCCATCCGCAGGCTGGTCGCCAGGATCCCGGCCTCCTTCTCGCCCCCAGCGAAGCAGACCGTGACGCACGTGCCGCAACCCACGACGAGCACCTTCTGGGCTTCGGCGATCAAGCCTTTGATTTCTTCCAGGGGTTTCTGCTCTGCTACGATCATAGGTTCATCTCCCGGCGGCAGGCCGAGTGGTCAGGCCTGGCCGTCCTGTGAGATTATCTGGCGCTGAAGAGCTCCCGGCGCCGGGCTGGTCTGGCCCTGTGGCCGAAGTGGACTTGGCCCCAGGGCGACGATCTGCTCGGTCATCTTCCGTGCCGCCTCGGCGAACTGGCTCGCCATCGCCGAAGAGACATTGATCATTTCCAACCGATCCGGCTCCAGCCCGATCTGTGCCAGCAATCTCTTCGTGTAGTCCACTCTGCGCCGGGCGTTGACATTACCTTCCAGGTAATGGCAGTCTCCCGGCAGTCAACCTGCGACCAGCACGCCGTCGGCACCCTCCTCGAACGCCCGGAGGAGATGGATGACGTCTATCCGGCCGCTGCACAGAACCTCGATGATCTTGATCGTCGGCGGGTATTGGATGCGCAGGCTGCCCGCCAGGTCGGCAGCGTTGTAGGCGCAGTGGGTGCAGGCGAAGGTGACGATCTGGGGCTGGAAATCAGGCATACTTCGCCCCCGCGAACAGTGCCTCGAGCTTGACCGTGATCTGGTCGTCCTGGTAGTGCGACACCCGGATGGCCTTGGCGGGGCACTCGGACACACAGATGCCGCAGCCGCGGCAGACGCTGGGCTCGATGTAGGCCGTGCCGATGAGACCACCCACGCCGGTGAAGTCGGCCGAAATGGCCGGGATGTCGAACGGACAGACGCGCACGCAGGTCAGGCAACCGACGCATTTCTCGGGGTCGACCTGGGCCACGACGCCGCCGACCGTCATGGTCGGCCGCGCCAGCACGCGGGCGGCGCGCGAGGCCGTCGCCTGGGCCTGGGCAATCGCCTCATCCACCAGCTTAGGGTAATGGGCCAGGCCAGCCATGAACAAGCCATCCGAGGCGAAGTCCACCGGGCGCAGCTTGACGTGCGCCTCCATGAAGAGGCCGTCGCCATCCACCGGGACCCTGAGGGCACTGGCCAGTTCCTTGGATCCGTCCGAGGGGACGATCGGCATGCTCAGGACCAGGATCTCCGGCCGAACGGACACAGGTCGGTCGAGTTGGAGGTCGCGAAGCGCCAGGCGCAGCTCGCCGTCCCTGACGGTCACTTGCGGCGGGTCTCCGGGTTCATAGCGGGCAAACAACACGCCTGCCTCTCGGGCCCGGGTGTAGAGGCTCTCCTTGAAGCCGTAGGTGCGGATGTCGCGGTAGAGGACGGTGATGCGCGCCTTCGGGTTGAGACGCTTGAGCGTCAGGGCCTGCTTGAGGGCGGTGGTACAGCAGATGCGGCTGCAGTAGCGCTCCGCCGGCCCGACGCACAGAATGATGGCAATTTCCTCCGGCAAGCGCATCCCCAGGGAGGCCCATACCTCGCGCGCGTGGTCGCTCTCCGGCTCCACTCCACGCTCAGCCATCGCCAGGAGAGCCTCGAACTCCAACCCGGTCAGCACCCGCCGGTCCTGCCCGTACAGATACTCCGGCCCGCGGTACTCCTGCCCGCCGACCGCGACGATGGTTGCGCCGTGGCGGACCTCTTCGATCTCGCCATTGGGGCCGCGCAGCCGGCTGGTGAAGTTGCCGACGAAACCCATGGTTCCTGCCAGTTCGTGCCGCAGGTGAACACGGATCCGTGGATCCGCCTGCACCCGTTCTACCAATGAGGCCAGGAATGCCTGGGGGTCCCCATCCCCGTGGATCCGGAAGACGTGGCGGAAGTTACCGCCCAGCTGGCCGCTGCGTTCGACCAGCTCGACGCTGAACCCGCCGCCGGCCAGGGAGAGTGCGGCCGTCATCCCGGCCACGCCGCCGCCGATCACGAGTGCGGCCGGGACGACCGGCACCTCACTGGTATGCAGGGGCTGAAGTGTCGTCGCCCGGGCGACAGCCATTCGCACCAGGTCGCGCGCCTTCTCGATGGCAGCGGCGGGATCATGTGAATGCACCCACGAGCAATGGTTGCGGATGTTGGCCATCTCGAACAGGCCCGGATTCAGGCCGGCGGCCCTGATCGAGTCCTGAAACAGGGAGGCATGGGTCCGGGGAGTGCAGGAGGCCACGACCACGCGATTGAGGCCGAGCTCCTTTACCCTCTCGGTGATGCGGGCGATGCTGTCCTGCGAGCAGGTGTACAGGTTGTGTTCGGCGTGAGCCACGCTGGGAAGCCTGGCGGCGTACTCGGCCAGCTGCGGCACGTCCAGGAAGCCGCCGATGTTCGAACCGCAATGGCAGACGAACACACCGGTGCGCAAGTCTTCCTGACTGACATCGCGTTCCGGTGGGAACTCAGCCTGACGCGTCAGGCTGTGGCGGGCCGGAGCGAGCAGCGCGCCCGCCCGGCCAGCGGCGCCGCTGGCCTCGACAACCGATTCGGGAATGTCCTTGGGCTCACGGAATGGGCCTACGGCGTAGATCCCCGGGCGGGAGGTCTCGAGCGGATTGAACAACGCGGTGCGGCAGAAGCCGTAGTCGTCGAGTTCGATAGCGAGGTCATGCCCCAGCTGACGGACGGGCTGGGCGATCTCCATCCCGACCGAGAGCACAACCAGATCGAATACCTGGTCGAGGATGAGGGCCGATGGGTGCGGGCCGGCCTCCGGTTTGTAGCGCACGTGCAAATCGCGGCTGTCGGGGTCTTCCCGCAGTTCGGAGATCCGGCAACGGGTGTACTCGACTCCATACTGCTGGCGGGCGCGTTGGTAGTAGGCCTCGTACCCCTTGCTGAACGAACGCATGTCCATCATGAAGACATGGACCTGCGTCTGTGGGTCGTGCTCCTTGGCCATGACCGCCTCTTTGGCGGCATACATGCAGCACACGGCCGAACAGTAGTCGTGCGTCTGATCGCGCGAGCCGATGCATTGCAGGAAGGCGATGCGCTGAGCCGGCTTGCCGTCCGACGGCCGGACGACGTGACCAGCGGTTGGGCCAGAGGCGGACAGGAGGCGCTCGAACTGCAGCGAGGTGACGACATTGGGGTAACGTCCCAGGCCGTACTCCTGGGCCATTTCGGCCTGGAAGACCTGGTAGCCGGGCGCCAGGATGATCGCGCCGACGTACAGTTGCTCCTCCTCGGTGACCATGTCGTGGTCGATGGCCTTGGCCTGGCAGGTGTATTGGCAGGACAGGCACTCGGAGCAAACGGCGCAGGCC
>CAYQUY010000092.1:0-8690 GCA_964420755.1 uncultured Anaerolineaceae bacterium | reverse complement strand
ACCTTTTTGAGGCCGCCCCTGACCTTGAAGGATCCCGTGCTCTGCTGGTTCTCGCACTCGACCCACAGCCCGAGCTCCGGCGCCTGCCGCACGGCCGTCACTCTCAGATGCGGTCGGATGCGCTCAGCGGCTCTTCTCAGGCTCTCCAGGCCAAGGCTTCCGGGCAACGCCATCGACGACCTGCCTCGCCACATCGGGCGCGTCAGTGATGATTCCGTCCACTCCCATGGTAACCAGCTCGTGCATTCGCGCCGCCTCGTTGACCGTCCAGGCGAGGCATCGGCGGCCCGCCCGGTGGGAGCGAGCGACGACCTGCGGCCGGATCATGGCATCGTTCAGGTCGTCCGTGTCCCGGGGGCTAATGGCGGAGAACAGGAATCGTTGCCAGGCCGGCTCCATGGGCACGAGGAGCAACGCCAAAGCCAACCCGGGAGCCTGTTTCCGGGTCCGCCGCAGGGCAATGGGATTGAAGGAAGAAATCAAGACGCGGCGGTCGAAGCCGTACTGCCGGACCAATTCGAGCACGCGGGGCGGCAGCCGATCCTGTGGGCTGGCGTAGTTGCCCACCTCGACGTTGATGAGCATGGGGGAATCGACAAGTTCCTGGAATACCTCCCCCAATGTCGGGATGGGCTCGCCCGAGAATTCGGGATCGAAACGGGACCCAGCCTCCAACCGTTTGAGCTCAGCCACCGTATGGTCGCGGACACGCCCCACGCCCGAGGTCGTGCGGTCGATCGTCTGGTCATGCATGACGACCGCCTCTCCGTCCGCGGTGAGCTTGGTGTCCAGCTCGATCCCGTCTGAGCCGAGCCTGGCCGCCAGCCGGAAGGCGGCCAAGGTGTTCTCGGGGGCGCGCAGCGAGGCCCCCCGATGGGCAATGACCAGCAGGCGCGAGGTATTCCATTCGGATAGGGGATCCAAGTTGCGCCTCGCTCGACGGAGAGGGCGGCGACCGGCCGCAGACGGGCCTGCCGTCAGGGCGATCTGTGTCGGGCTCCTCAGACCCTGCCCGTCCCGGTGGACATACTAGAGTTCGACGAAGTAGGCCTCCGCTGCCCGGTCGATCATGTCCTTGGTCATCGAAGGCTCGACGCTCAAGTAGCGCGAGATGTCCAGGATCTGGTCGCAGATATCCCGGGGATGGGAAGCCCGGAGCTTGCGGTTGCGCTTGATGTACCACTCCTGCAGCAGGTAGGCGAGGCCGCTCTCCTGGTAGGGAACCTTCTTGCTCTCGGCCACGTGCTTGAAGATCTCTCGGTACTCCTCGTAAGAAGGATCACCGACCTCGATCTTGTGGCGCAGGCGCCGGAGGAACGCCTCATCCACCAGGTCCCGCGGCGGCAGGTTCGTCGAGAAGACCACCATGACATCGAAGGGGACTTCCACCTTGCGCCCGGTGTGCAGGGTCAAGTAGTCGATCCGGTTCTCGAGCGGGACGATCCAACGGTTGAGCAGATCCCGGGGACGGACTTGCTGGCGGCCGAAGTCATCGATCAAGAAGACGCCGCCGTTGGCCTTCACCTGAAACGGCGCTTCGTAGAACTTGTTGACGTCGTCGAAGACGAGGTCGAGGCCGGCCATGGTGAGCTCACCGCCGACGACGATGAACGGCCGGCGGATCTTCACCCAGCGCGGATCGCGTTTGGCCCCGGTCTTCAGACCGCCGGTGCCCGTTGTCGAGCTGACGTCCTCTTCCGGCGACAGGGTGTGGTTGACCGAGTCGTAGAGCTTGACGACCTGGCCGTCGATATCGATGGCGAAGGGGATGAACATGTCCTCTTGCAGGATCATGGCGCCGATCGAACGAGCGATGGAGGTCTTGCCGTTTCCGGGAGGCCCGTAGAGAAAGATGGATGTGCCGGAGTTGACCGCCGGACCGATGCGGTTGAAGGTCTTCTCCGAGAGGGTCAGCTCTGACAGCGACGAGCGCATGGTGTTGGCGTGGACCGTAGGGCGGGCGCGGCTTTGCCTGCGGATGGCCTCGTTGTAGAAGGCGATGGGAACCGGCGCCGGTCCTGCGTACTGGCTGCGCTCCAGGGCCTCCCTCGCCCGGGCGATCCCCGCCCCGGTGATGGCGTACTGGTAGGAGCCCTCGCCAAAACCCATCTGCGTCTTGACCTCTACGAACTTCTCGCGCTTAAGCGCCTCCAGGATCTGGTCCACCATCCCCGCGTAGGGCAGCGCCATCGCCTCCGCCATCTTGAAACCGGTCAGATAGCCACGGAAGTACAGTATCTTCAGCGCCAGGTCCTGCAGCCAGAGCTGCGACAGTCCTGTGTCCTCCACCCGGCTGATGGGCGGAGGGATGAATCGAAGACTGCCCGTAGAGGTCACGTTTTCTGAACCCGGGCGCAGTGATCCGCGAGGCGAAGACATTCCAACCCTCCAGGCATCCGGCGGCGCACATCGGCCGTCTCGGCAGGCGCTACAGCCCGACCATCGCTATCCTTGGACAGACGGATTATATACGGGCCGGGAAGCGCAGGCAACGGCCCGCTTGTCCTGCCCCAGCAGCTAGACTAGAATGGACGCCATGACTCTCTCAGTGGTCATGCCGGCCTACAACGAGAGCCAAACGATCGCGACGATCGTCGAGCGAGTCCTGGCCACCGGCCTCGTCGATGAGATCATCGTCGTTGACGACGGCTCCACCGACGGTACCAGCCAGGCGCTTGAGGATCTCCGGAAGCGGGAGCCGCGCCTGCGCCTCATCCGCCACGATCGCAACCTGGGGAAAGGTGCGGCCGTCCGCAGCGGCATCCGGGTCGCCACCTGTGATCTTGTCCTGATCCAGGATGCCGACCTCGAGTACGATCCCCGCGACTACCCTGCCCTGCTGATCCCGATGCAGGAAGGGAAAGCGGACGTCGTGTATGGCTCACGCTTCCTCGGAGGCCCCAGGCGCACGACGATGTTCTGGCACATGGTCGCCAACCGTCTCCTCACCTTCATGACCAACCTGCTGTACAACAGCATCCTCTCCGACATGGAGACCGGCTACAAGCTGTTCCGCCGCGAGGTCATCCAGGCCATTCCCCTGCGCGCCAACCGATTCGACTTCGAACCCGAGATCACCGCCAAGCTCCTCAAGCGAAGGCTGCGCGTGTTCGAGGTCCCGATCTCCTTCAACCCCCGCGAGTACTCCGAAGGCAAGAAGATCGGCCTGAAGGATGCTTTCTCTGCTGTCTGGACGCTGCTGAAGTACCGCTTCGTCGACTGACCGCCGCCGGCCGACGTTCCCGGAGCGCCAGGCGCGGCCAACAGATCCCGACGGTCAGACCTCGGCTGGGCGGATGTCAAGGACATTGAGCTGCAAGCTCTCAACCCCCATGTACTCATTGCGCTCGAGGTGAAAGGCGAGATCCACGATGCCAGGGAGCTGGCCTGCGAGATGCCCCTGTCGGAAAGCGATGGCGTCAAAGTAGCGCCCTCCTCCGCGGACCGTCAGCTTCAGGTGAGAGCCGTCGCTTCCTACAGGACGTTTCTGCACCACAACGACCTGCCGGGCGCACAGGACCGGCAACGGGTTGCCGTATCCGCAAGGCTCCAGCTGGTCGATGAACTCCCTGAGCCCACCATCCAGTTGAGAAAGATCGACCTCGGCATCAAGCTGCAGCGTGGGGCAGAGATCGTCATCGGTGAGGCGCGCCTCTGCCCTCGCCTGCAATCTGCCGATGAGCTGCTCGAGGTCCCGGCTGCGCACCGTGAAGCCGGCCGCGGCAGAGTGCCCGCCGTGCTGCACAAGGATGTCGGCACACTCGTCGAGAGCCTCCGTGATGTGGAAGGCAGGAATGCTGCGCGCTGAACCCCGGGTTGTCTCCCCGCCGACGGTAGCCACGATCGCCGGGCGAGAGAACTCCTCCACCAGGCGGGCCGCGGCCAGGCCCAGCACGCCCTCGTCGAATCTCGGGCGATGGACGAAGAGCAGACTCGGCAGGGGGTCAAGGGCCTCAACGGCGAGGCGGGCGATCTCGACCATCTGACGGGTGAGGCGTTGCCGCTCCCGATTCTTGCCCTCCAACTCCTCGGCCAGCCGGGTTGCCTCGCTCGAATCCTGAGCGAGCAGGAGCTGCAGTGCCGCCTCGGGGGAGCCGAGTCTCCCCGCCGCGTTCAGCCGCGGCCCCAGGCCAAACCCGATTGACGCGGCGGTGACCCGCCCCGGAGGATAGCCTGCGGTGCGTGCCAGCGCCTGCAATCCCGGCCGGGTGCAGCGAACCGCATGTTCAGAGGCGTTCAGCCGGCGGAGCCCCTCGGCAACCAGAAACCGGTTCTCCTTCTCCAGGGAGGCCATGTCCGCAACGGTCCCCACGGCTACCAGATCAAGGTGATGGACCGGATCCTCTATGCCGGCCCGCAGGGACAGAGCCTGGGCGAGCCTATACGCCAGGCCCACTCCTGCCAGGCCTTTGAACGGATAAGGATCTCCTGACCGCTTGGGGTTGACGACCGCCAACGCCCGGGGGAGTTCGGGGCCAGGAGAGTGATGGTCGGTGACGATCAGGTCTAGGCCGAGCCTCCGGGCATGCTCTGCCTCTTCCAGCGATCGGATCCCACAGTCGACGGAGACGACCACCCTGGCGCCCTGGTTCCGCAGCTCAGACAGGGACTCCAGGTGCAGGCCGTACCCTTCGTCGAATCGATTCGGAATGTAGTGGCTGACCTTGGCGCCTAGAGAACCGAGTGTCTCGACCAGCAGGGCGGTAGCGGTAAGACCATCGGCATCGTAGTCGCCGTAGACCGTGATGGGCTCTCCTGTCTTGACCGCTTTGAGAAGCCGGTCAACCGCCTGGTCCATCTGGAGCATGAGAAACGGATCGCCGGTCTCAGTCTGCGTATTGGCCAGGAAGGCCGCCGCCTCCGCTGAGGTGCGCACATTCCGGCCGTACAGAATCTGGCGCTGGATCGGGCTGAAACCCTCCAGCGCCTCGTCGACCTCACGAGGGATCTCTGGGCAAGACAGCCAGCGTTTCTGCACGCGAGAGCTCCCGGCTGAAGTATCCTTGGCGACAAACCGAGCCCGGCGATGCCCTTCCCCCGAGCGGAGGCTGCCGAGGCGCCCGTTCCTGGCAATCGTCGGCGCAGCGGCCCGGCTTGGCCAGCCCGAGTGCCTCCCTCCGGCTACTTACGGGGAGGGCGGCCCGCCCGGTGCAGGAGGGACCGGCGTGGGAGGGTTCAGCCAGGCGAAGTAGGCTTTCACGGCCGGGTCGTTGTAGAAGACCAGCGCCAGGATGCCGACGATCATCGAAGTCACGGCGCCGACGGCGATGCAGCAGATCTCGAAGATGGCGATCACCTGGGACGGCTGCACACGTCTTGGCACACTGGAAATGATCTGGGAGGCGTAGATGATCTCGAAGATCCCCAGGATTGAAGGCAGGATCGTCACGGGCGCACAGATTATGCCGATGCCGATCGTGCCAAGGACGATCCCAAGCGTCAGACCGGCGCCATACAGGATGTTGAGGATGCCATTGACCAGCGTCATTACCCCGATGGCGGTCACCATGCCCGGCCTCTGCATTCCCGGTTGCGGACCGGCCGCAAGCGGCTGGATAGCCGTCATTCGGACCTCCTATGCTCCCTCTCGCCAACGACCCGAAGGGTCGTGGCGTATCTGTACAACGATCGCTCGTGCATTCCTTCGGATTGGCAGGTCCCCTGCTCCGGCTCTAGCAGAGTGATCCAAGACCGCCTAGCCGGCAGGAGAGAAGAGCCCGGCAGAGCCTCGCCCCGACGGCTACACGGGCGAGTTCATTCCCGCAGACACGGATTTCGCACCAGACGCCTAGTAGTAGCGCCGGTTGACCAGGGAGTCGATGATCGGAATGCTGACGACGCCAAGCACCGACAAGACGGTGAGCACCACCAAGAGGCAGAGACCGATGACGAAGAGGCCCAGGCCAATGTAGCCCATGATCAGGCCGGCCTTCGCCATGCCGCTACCCCCCTCGCCGGTCTGCTTGATCTGCCCGCCGGCCACATGGCCGGTGATGATTCCCACGATCCATCCAATGGGAGAGATGCAGGCGAGTGGGATGGCGATGCAGTACATTAAGCTGCCGATCCCCGCGGTGATGACAGTGGCCGCGGGCAGAACGAACCAGTTCAGGCAGGTGTTGAACAACACAAAGGCCCAGCCCACAATGCTAGAGACTATGCTGGTGACGGCCATGCTGTTGTTCTTTGGTTTGGGCAGGTAAGGTTCGGCTTCCATGGGGGCTTCCATCGCAGACATCCTTTCCTCGTGAGGCGGAACAGGATCGTGTGTGCTGTAAGTGTACACCCTTCGGGGGGGATTCGTCAGCGAACCGCCGCCACGACAGCCAGGCGCGCCTGCCGGCGGTTCGCCGAGTGGAGCCCCCGGCGATCCTGGGCGACCCCGCTCGCGGCGAGCTCTTTCTTTGACTCGCTGGCAGTCAGGCCAAGCAGGACTCGAAGCGTGCCTTCCTGGGGAAGGCACGCTTCGAGTCACTCTTCTCGATGCGACCGAGACAGCCGGCCAATAGAACTACGCCCAGCCTTGCTTCTTGACGAAATCTGTGATGACCGGGATAGTGATGTACTCGCCCTGATATCCCTTGATCCCCAGATAGACCTGATAGATCACCACCGCCAGGTTGATGCACAGCGGGATCACTAGCCACCCGAGCACAACGGCGATGACCACATTGATGATCCCCAGGATCAGCGCCTGAGCATTGTGGGCGCGGATGAAGGGGCGATTCTTCTTCTCTTCCATCAACAGGATCACGACCGGGATGATCGGGGTGAGGAGGTACGTCAGGAGGACCCAAAGCTTGTCGTCGCTCGTGATTTCACTTCCGCCGATAGGCTGCTCACTCATGTCTTATTCTCCTTGACTCTGCGCTTGGGCTCCCCGCGGGTCAGGAGCCGTGCTGCGGAAAGAATCGTCCACCCTCATCGCGCCTGCTATTGTACACACCCGAGCCATTGGTGCAACCCCAAGAAGGTACCCCCATGCCGGTTTCCAGGGCGCGGATTCCACGGGAACCTTATCCATGCTATCATTCGGCGGATGCGCCTGGTGTTCATGGGATCGCCCGAGTTCGCCGTGCCGTCGCTGGGGAGGCTGGCCTCCTCCTACGACATCGCCGGCGTGGTGACGCAGCCCGACCGGCCTGCGGGCCGCGGCCGCCCCAATCGGCCTCCGCCGGTCAAGCTCGTGGCGGACAAGCTGGGCATTCCTGTCCTCCAGCCGACGCGGCTTCGGGAGCCGGCTGCCGTCGCCCAACTTCGGGAGTGGTCGCCGGAGGCCATCATCGTGGCCGCATTCGGCCAGATTCTCCCGCCGGACGTCCTGGGCATCCCCCCGCGGGGCTGCATCAACGTGCATCCTTCGCTGCTACCCCGCTGGCGTGGCGCGGCGCCAATTCCAGCCGCAATTCTCCACGGCGACGCCGAGACGGGTGTCACCATCATGAAGATGGACGACGGCCTGGACACCGGCCCTATGCTTTCCCAATCCTTCATCGCCATCCGGGAAGAAGACACGACGGGCAGCCTGAGCCAGCGCCTGGCGCTTGCGGGCGCGGAGCTGCTCCTTCGGACGCTCCCCGACTACCTCGCGGGAGACCTCGCTCCCCGCCCACAGCCGTCGGAGGGCGTAACCTACGCACCGATGCTGACGAAGGAGGAGGGCGTCCTGAACCCGCGGCTCCCGGCAACGGTGCTCGCCCGGCAGGTCCGGGCCTTCGAGCCCTGGCCCGGGGCATTCTTCGAGTGGGACAACCGTCGGCTCATCGTCCGCGAGGCGCTGGCCGTGGACGCCAGGCCCGAGGCCGTCGGGCGCATCAGCCTGGTGGACGGGCTCCCCGCCTTGGGCACGGCCGAGGGTTCTCTTCTCCTGGAGGTCATCCAACCGGCCGGGCGGAATCCAATGCCCGGTGAGGCATTCGTCCGAGGGGCCCGAGGTTTCGTCGGCTCGACGATCGCCCTGCCGGCAGAAGCGCAACCCAGACAAGGAGCGTGACAAAGAATTCCCACATCCGGGAAGCGTCTCGTCCTTTGTCCGGAGAGGGCGGTTCCTCCTCACCCAGGCCCAAACCCCTTTGGCCGCGGGTCTGCGATCCCGCGGCCGGAACATCACCAAACCTTTCTAAGGGAAAGAGGCACATGGCTGACTTCATCCTCTCTTTGGACCAAGGCACAACTTCCTCTCGAGCGATTGTGTTCGACCTCGCAGGCAAGCCGGTCGCCTCAGCACAGAAGGAGTTCCCTCAGATCTATCCCCAACCCGGCTGGGTCGAGCATGATCCGGAGGCCATCTGGTCCAGCCAGCTGGAGACTGCCCGCCAGGCGATCTCGAGGGCTGGTCTGGCGCCCGAGGACCTCGCGGCCATTGGGATCACCAACCAGCGGGAGACGACCGTTATCTGGGACCGCCGGACGGGCAAGCCTATCCACAATGCTATTGTCTGGCAGTGCCGCCGGACCGCGCCCTTGTGCGACCGGCTTAAGGCGGAAGGCTTCGATAGGATCATCCGCGACAAGACGGGCTTGGTCACCGACGCATACTTCTCGGGCACCAAAGTCGCCTGGCTGCTGGACAGTGTCCCCGGGGCGCGAGAAAGGGCCGAACGGGGCGAGCTCGCATTCGGCACGGTTGACACCTTCCTGCTGTGGCGGCTCTCGGGTGGCAGCCTGCACGTGACGGACGTTTCCAACGC
>CAYQUY010000091.1:0-8694 GCA_964420755.1 uncultured Anaerolineaceae bacterium | reverse complement strand
TTATCGTGCTTCCTGTGCGGGCCGCCGTCCCCGGCGGCCCGTGGATTCCCCGGCAACGCAGAGCCCCGCTGTTTCCGGCGGGGGCGCGGCGGAACAGGGGAGCAGTATCATCCAAAGGGACTCAGGACTCGCGGATCCTCTTCCCGTCTCATCCGTCCTGAACCAGACATGACCTCGCGGCGTTGTCTCTTTCGCTGTATCATCGGCTCGGGACCATCCGCCCCACAGGTTCGGGGTGAATGGTCAGAGGGATCACCCGGTCAATGTACAGATCGGCCTAGAGATGTCACCCTTTGTTGAGGGCCTTCTGGCAGGTTATGGTGTCGCTATCCCGGTGGGGGCGGTTGCCCTCCTCATCGTCAACACTTCCATTCGACACGGCTTCACGATCGGCTTCATGGCCGGAGCCGGCGCCGCCACCGCTGACCTGCTATACGCCACCCTGGCTAGCGTTGCCGGCGTAGCCCTGACCGAATTGCTGGCGCCTGCCGCCTCCCCCTTGCGCCTGCTCGGAGGCTTGGTCTTGATTGGCCTGGCCTGCTGGGGTCTCTGGCAGGGCCTGAGGCGCCGCAATCAGCCGGAGAAGACGGCGCAGGGGGGTGCGCCTCTGAGGACGTATGCCCAGTTTGTGGGCATCACGATCATTAACCCCATGACGGTCGTCTACTTCACCGCATTCATCCTTGGCAGGGGCCCCTCCACCTACCCGTACCCCCTCGTGGCGAATCTTCTTTTCGTTCTCGGCGTTGGCCTGGCCTCCCTCTCCTGGCAAACGTTGCTTGCGGCGTTGGGTGGCCTGGCCGGTAGCCGCCTGTCCAGTCGCTTTCGACTCCTGGCTACGATTCTCGGGAACCTGCTGGTCTTTGCCCTGGGGGCGCGCATCCTGGTCACCGCGATCCTCTAGCAGGGTAATAACAACCGCCTTGCCCGCAGAAGAGAACCCTATATGTGGTGGTTGGAGCTTGCCCCCCAGCACACATACGGCCTATTCCTACAAGGAAGCAGGGCCTCGTCATCACACTCCTGGGTCCACCAGGCTAGCCTTGGACCCCTCTCAGCGGCTTCCTTTTCACCTGCCGAAAGGTAAAGGCGGGAATTCGGCCCGGGTGGGATGAATTCGCGCAGCCCGAGCCCCGCTTTGGGGTCATAATCTGCGTGACGGCAATCGAGACGATCCCTACACCAGAGCCTGATTGCCGCTTCTTGGCTCTCAGAACAGGCTATAGCTCCCGTCTACTCGGCCCCCAAGCGGCTCTCGATCAGTCAAGGCCGAACCCCAATGCAGACTTGGGCATGAACACGCCGCATATGCCTCCTGGGCCGTGATCGCGCGAGTTGCTCGCTGACCTCGATGGGCAGTCAAAGCCAAGCCAATCCCCCGCCGCTTAATCTGCAAGCGCTCCTCGCCAGAGAGACCGTGAGGGCGAAAGTGGGCGTGTCCTCATGGGACGAGGCCGTGCGCCAGGTGGGTCGGCTTCTGGTGGAGGCCGGCCTCATTCGGGAGGAGTACATCGCCGCCATGGCGCGGGTGCTGCGTGAGATGGGCCCCTATGCCGTGATCGCCCCCGGGACGGTCTTGCTTCATGCCCGGCCAGAGGATGGCGTCATCCGGCCATGTATGGGCCTGATGACTCTATCCACGCCCGTCCCCTTTGGTCACAGTCAGAACGATCCGGTCGATCTCGTCTTCGCCTTTGGCGCCATCGACAAAACGAGCCACATCGCCGCCCTCCAGCAACTGGCACAGCTTCTGAGCAACGCAACCGCCCTGGAAGGCCTGCGCCAGGCCCAGGACGACATCCAACTACTTGCTGCAATCCACTCCTGGCATCCAGCTGGCGAGGGGGCACCCTCGTCAGCGCCAGACTAGCCTTCGAAGGCCCACGGGAGAACAACATGCGCATTGCTACCCTCTGCGGAATGGGTTTCGGCACCAGCATGATGCTGAAGCTCTTCATCGACGACATCCTCAAGGCCGAGGGCCTCAAGGCCGAGATCATCCCTGTGGACTTGGGTTCGTTCAAGGGCGCGCAGGCCGACATCGTTGTGGCGCCGACGGACATGGAAAGACATCTCAAGGATTCCAAAGGTCGTGTGGTCTTGATCCGGAATCTGGTCGACAAGCAAGAGATCAAGACCAAAGTCCTTGCAGCTATCCAGGAGGTTCTTGGCACCTCCTCGGGCGGATGACGAGGAAGGAGGAGCATATTGTAGGAAGCCGAGAGAAAGAAGGCTCAGGAGTCTCGCGAAGGAACCCGGGTTCACCTCACCCAAACCCGTTGAAACCGGGTCACGTCAGAGGAGGATCGTAAGCCATGCAGATCTTTCAGGTCATCGTTGAGCTAATCCGATTACCGGCCGTCGTGCTGGGCTTGATCGCGCTGGTCGGGCTGCTGGCCCAGCGCAAGAGCGCAGGGGAGGTCATCAGCGGCACGCTCAAGACCATCCTCGGGCTGCTGATCATGAGCGTCGGCATCGGCGCCTTGATCAACGCCCTGATCCCGATCCAGTCGTTCTTCCAGCTCGGCATCCCCGCTGCCGGGTTCGAGACCTTCGTCACCTTCGACGAGGGCGTCGTCAGCGCGGTCCAGACGGCCAACATCGCCGAGATCGGGGCGGCCATTGCGTGGACGATGCTGTTCGGCTACATCGTCCACATCCTGCTCGCCCGCTTCACGCCGTTCCACTACATCTACCTGACCGGGCACATGATCTGGATCCACGCCGGCGCCTTTGCCATCCTCTTTCACTCCTTTGGTCTTCCCCTTTTCTGGGTGGTGGTGCTGGCCTCGATCGTCGACGGCATCTACATGACGGTGATGCCGGCCGTCGCGCAGCCGTTCATGCGCAAGATCACGGGCTCGGATGAGATCGCTTTCGGTCACGGCCAGAGCATGTTCAACGTCGTGTGCGGCTATGTGGGCAAGCTGGTCGGCAAGCCGGAGGACACAGCCGAGAAGCTCGAGCTGCCCGACTCCTGGAATTTCTTCCGCGACATGGCGATCTCCATCTCGCTGGTCATGCTCGTAGTAACCCTGCTCGCAGCCATCCTGGCGGTGATCCAGGTCGGCGGCGCGGCCTTGCAGGAGCAGGTCACTGGAGGGCAGAACTGGGTCGTCTACGCCATCCTGCAGGCCCTGGGCTTCACGGCTGGCGTGCTCGTCCTGCTCCAGGGCGTCCGCATGTTGATCGCCGAGATCGTCCCGGCGTTCAAGGGCATCGCCGAGAAGATCATCCCGGGTGCCAAGCCTGCGCTCGACTGCCCGGTGATCTACCCCTTCGCCCCCAACTCCCTGATCATCGGCCTGATCACCGGCACGATCGGTCAGGTGGTGGGGATGGTCGTCCTGGCTTTGATCCGCTGGCCGGTTCCCCTGCCGAGCATGATCGCGGCCTTCTTCGCCAGTGGCGCGGGCGCGATCTTCGGCAATGCTGGCGGGGGCCGACGCGGCGCCATCCTGGGCGGCTTCATGTGGGGCTTCGTCATGTGGTTTGTGATCAGTTTCGCCTACAAGTTCCAGGTGTTCGGCGATCTGACTGCAATGGGTGCGACCGCGCTCGGTTTCACCTGCCCCGACGCGATCTTCCCGGGCGTCGTGATCTGGGCCATCGCCAAGCTCTTCGGCGTCTAGTGCTCGCCACAGTGAAGGTCGAAGAGGGGAGGTTCCCCTCTTCGACCTTTTCTTGAGTCATGACCGATCGGACATGCCTCGTTATCTCGGGTGGGACGGTCGTCACCCCCCACCAGGTCCTTGCCGACCACTCGCTCGTGCTGGAAGCGGGCAAGGTGGCCGGCATCCTGCCGGGCCTCGCCTCGCAACGGGACGATGCCCAGAGGATTGACGCCACGGGGCTGTGGGTCGTTCCGGGCCTGATCGATCTTCATGTCCATGGCAGCCTGGGCCACGACGTCATGGATGCCACGCCCAAGGCCCTCCAGGGGATGGCCAAGTTCTTTGCCTACCACGGCGTGACCAGCTACTTGGCAACGACCCTGGCGGCTCCCCGCGACGCCATCCAGGCTGCTCTGGCCAACGCAGCCCGTGCTCCCCGATCCAGCGAGGGCGCCCAGCATCTTGGAGTCCATCTGGAAGGCCCCTACCTTAACCCAAAGCATGCAGGCGCCCAGCCATCAACCTACGTGCGCGAACCCGACCGACAGGAGTTTGAAGCCTGGCTCAAGATCGGCGGCGTCCGCCTGATCACTCTGGCGCCGGAGTTGCCGGGGGCGATCGAGATGATCGATCGGGGCGTGGCCAAGGGGATTGAGTTCGCCGTGGGCCACAGTGGGGCGAGCTACGAGCAGGTCATCGAAGCCGCCGACCACGGGCTTCGCCAGTCAACCCACACGTTCAACGGCATGCTGGGCCTCCGCCATCGAACCCCTGGCACCGTCGGCGCGATCCTGACGGACGACCGGATCTACGCCCAGGCCATCGCCGATGGGATTCACCTGCACCCGGCGGTCTTCAAGCTGCTGGCGCGGGTGAAGGGGCCCGGACGGACAATCTTGATCACCGATGCCATCCGCGCCACAGGCCTCGCCGATGGCGAGTTCGACCTAGGGGGACAGACGATCAGCGTCCGTCAGGGAATTGCACGCACGGCGTCCGGAAGCCTGGCTGGCAGCACCCTGACCCTGGAAGTCGGCCTTCGCAACGCGATGCAGTTCGCCGGCCTCGCCCTGCCCCAGGCGCTGCCCATGGTGACCTCGACCCCGGCGGAAGCCATGGGGCTGCAGGGACAGAAGGGCTCTCTTGCCCTAGGGGCCGACGCTGACGTCGTGCTCCTGGATTCCGATCTAGAGGTTCGTCTGACAATCATCGGCGGCAGGGTCGTTCATGTTGCCGACGAAAGGTTGGTGAGACCCCGATGAGCTCCCTCGCACACGAATACATCCAGAAGGTGATTGCGCTCCTGGAGCGCATCCTCAAAGAGGAAAGCAAAGCCATCCAAGATGGTGCGAAGCTGATGGCAGATGCCATCGTGGATGGCAAGCGGATCTTCGCCTTCGGCTGCACCCACTCGTCGCTCCCCATCCAGGATCTGGTCTACCGGGCTGGCGGGCTGATGCTGATCAACCCGATCTTCGGGCCCGGCATCAGCTCCCTCGACGTCAAACCGGCAACCATGACCTCGGCTATCGAACGGCTGCAGGGCTACGCCAAGGTTCTGCTCGACAACAACCCCATCCAGGCGGGAGACGTCTTGATCCTGGTCTCGGTCTCGGGCAGGAACGCGGTGCCCATCGAGATGGCCCAGATCGCCAGAGAACGAGGGATCAAGGTGATTGGCGTTACCTCCCGCGCCTACACCCAGGCGGTGCCCTCCCGGCACCCTTCCGGCAAGAAGATGATCGACTTCGCCGATATCGTCCTGGACAACAAGGTCGAAATGGGGGATGCCCTCCTGCAGGCGGAAGGGGCGCCGCAGAAGTTCTGCCCCGCCTCGGGCGTGACCAGCATCGCCATCCTGCAGGCCCTGGTGGCCGCCACCATTGAGGCCTTGCTTGGCCGAGGTTTCACCCCGCCCGTCTACCTGGCAGGCAACGTCGAGGGGGGAGACGAATACAACAAACGGATGATCGCGCAGTACCGCGACCGGATCTTCACGATCTGAAAGCGAGGTCCGGCCAAGGGAACGATCCCCGTGTCGGGTCAATTGGCGGAGCCAGTGCTGCGGGAAGACAAGTGGGGGGGCGTCGCCCCCGATGTCTTTCGGGCACGATCGGCGCGGCTCCTACAGCTACTGGATACCCGCCCCGGCAGGCAGCGTCACAGCTTCTGCACCGGATACTTCACTCCGAATGGCGTGCTCGAGGCCGAGCCACACCGTCCTCCGGCCGGATGCCTGACGGCTACGGCCCGCTACTTGGGCGGGCCGTCTGCGCAAGAGCCTATCGTCCTTCCAGGGCGCGGGATAACAGGCGGCACTGTAGGCGGGAGGAGGCCACCACGATCGGCGGCTACGCCTTGTCTCGCGCCCCCTTCTCCTCGTGGATGAAGATCCAGCCAGCGATCGCGCCCTCGTCGAAACTGTCCACGTCCTGCCACGCGAGCGCGGCCGGATAGATGCGGTCGAGGCGAGAGCTCGCCTCCCGATCGGCCAGGTCCATCTGGACCTCTGCCCGCAGCGCCGCCAGCCGCTCCTGCCAGCGGGCCAGGTTGGCCGGTGTCAGATCCACCCAGCCATGCTCGGCGGTCTGTGACTTGATCGACGGGCCGCGCAGCAGCCGCTGGCCATCCGGCAGAAGGATCGGGATTCCGATGGAGAGGATTCGCTGGCGCAGGGAGGCATCCCGGGCAATCTCTTCCGCCATGGAGGCCGCCAGCGCCTGCGGCTGGCGCTTCAGCGCCTCCGACATCGTCCCGCAGGTCCGCTTGAGCAGGTGAGCCTCGTACAGCAGCTTGGACACGCGGGGCGGGCCGAGCATCTCAAACGCGACCGAGTCAACGCCGTGTTCCGCCTCGAGTTGGTGCAGTCTCGCCAGCGCTGCCTGGCGCAGGAAGCCTGCCCGATAGGTGGGCCCCATGACCGCGCCATCCAGCGCGGCGATCACGTCCGCCCCGGTGTTGCGGCCGGTGATCTCGGCCACGACGTTGGTAGCGATCTCCTCCGGTGTGACGAACTCCATCTGCCCCAGGGTCGTGATCGCTGAGAACTCCCCCGCCGCGAACAAGCCGTTCTCCCCCATATCGATGTAGACCGACTTGAGAACCTCGCCGGTCTCCCTTCCGAACTTCGATTCGGGTTCGAGCGTGCCCGGCTGGCTCAGACGAGGGGCCTCGTCAGGCAGACAGTCGAAGAGACTGATCTCGTGGCCGGCCCGCCGGATCGGACCGTAGGTGATTTCCTTCCAGGCGATGGCCGCCGTGGGCTTGATCTCCTTGACCACGGCCGGGCCGCCCGGGGTGCGGGCCAGCAGGAAGAGCAGCATCGTCTGGGCGCCGGCGACGGCCGACTTCGACAGCAGAACGCGTGAAGGGCGCTCCTCACCATGGGTGTAGGGAATGTTGAAGCCCATGCCGCCCGTGCCGCTCGTGCCGACCTTGACGTAGGCCTGCGTCTTGGCGCGCAACAAGGCTTCGTAAAGGATCTGGATGTGCCGCACCAGCTGGGGCACGTAGAGCGACGACAGCAGCCGCTCCACCTCCTCGGGCCAGTCGGTCGCCTCGCCGCTGGCGATCCGTCCTTGCAGCCGACGGGCCGTCTGGAAGACGTTCTGATAGGCCACCGCCGTGGCCGTGTTGACGCAATCGACGACGATCTGCGCCGGCTGGCCTTTGAGCCCCGGGGCCTGGCCGAGGACCAGCTGGTAGAGCAGGGAGGCGGTCAGGATGTCCTCGGTGAGCTCGTCCAGGATGTCGCCAACTAGGCGGCGGCGCTTCGCCTGATCGGCCAGCACCGCTGTCCGGGGATGCACGTCTCCGGCGGGGTGCTGCCATTCAGCCCGGAGCATCAGGTCCCCCCAGGCGGGGAGGAGAAGGGTCTTGGCCGCCGGATGTTCCTGCCGCAGGCGTGCCACGGCTGTCTCGGCCTCCCACTGCCGGAGCGAGGCCACAACCAGCCGCGAAGGTTCGTGCTCCAGCAGCTTGCGGCAGACGGCAGTCCCGACGAGGCCATAGCCGCCCAGAACCAGAGCGTTCTTCCCCTGAATATCCACGTCCTGTCCTCCGTTCAGGCTGCGAATATCGCGGGGGTGGGCGCCCCCTGAGGGTCCTCGGCCCGTCGGATCACAGCGGGACCGACCGTCTCCCCCGGGGCATCAGGATACCCCACAATCCCCCGGGGGAAAAGTCCAAGCTCTCCGACCTCCAAAGTCCTTCGGACTCCGGAAGTCGGAGATTCACTGCGCGCGGCGCTTAGTGTCTCGCCCCCGGCCGCGCAGGCAGAAACACCGGAATCCGACCGGGCTTCCAAGCCGGAGGCCAAGAGGGCCGTGCAGCGGCGTAGCCGATGCGCGGCCCTCTTGGCGACGGCTTGCACAACTGTCAGTCAACCCGACGGTGGTGACGAGGCCGGAGCTCGTCGCGGAGGATCAGGGTGAGCGCGGCGCTGACGACGCCCGTGACCAGGCTTCCCAGAAAGGCCCACCAGTACCAGGGGGAATCAAAGGTGAAGCCGATGCCAAACTGCTGACCGATCCAGCCAGTGAGCACGAACAGCACTGCGTTGATGACCAGCGTGAACAAGCCCAGCGTCAGGACGATCAGGGGGCAAGTCAGGAACTTCAGCAGTGGGCGTACGAGGGCATTCACCAACCCGAAGACGAGCGCCAGACCCAGGATTGTCAGCCAGCCGTTTCCCTGAAGGTGGATGCCTCTCAGCCATCCGGTGCCGACGGCGACGTATAGGGCCACGGCGTTGATGGCCCAGCGCAAGATCAGACGTTGCATGGATGCCTCCCGGTCCCAATCATACAACGAACTCGGCAAGGCGGAGCAGGGGGTCGGGCCCCCGGCGGCTACTCCACATAGACTTCGACCCGCTGGCCTTCTTCCTCGTCGACGATGTCGACGATCTTGCCCGTCACGCCCTGGCGGAGCGCCTCGCTCAGTTCCTGGGCGTGGATGCCGTCCATGTCCGGGACGAAGCGGGCTCCCATTTTGAGGCCGACGTTCACCAGCGAGAATGGCATGTTGATGTTCACCGACGTCTTGCCGCTTTCCAGATCGGTGATGCGGACTCGGAGCC
>CAYQUY010000090.1:0-8779 GCA_964420755.1 uncultured Anaerolineaceae bacterium | reverse complement strand
CCGATGGGGCTCGTGGACAGCGCCAACCTGGCGATCGAGAGGCGCCTGTTTGGCTCGATAGAAGCTGGGGTTCCACCTGAGTTCTTGCCAGCCAGCGTCACAGGCCAGTGGCGGAACTGGGCATCGCCAGAATGGTTCCGTACCGCGGATCAAGCGTACGACTGGGCGTCCATTCAAGGGTACACGCTCTATGGGCCCAACCGCGACTTGCCGGATCCCCCGGGCCGCTTGTCGACACCCGAGGACGGAGGGATACTGACTGTGGGACACGGAGATATCAACTCATTCCCAATAGGCGAGCCGAGTGACCCCGCCACAGGCTTCACGGGAGACCCCCACACGAGGCTTCTGTGGACCATAGATGATAGGGGCGTGAATTTCATGCTAGAGGACCAGCCATGGGATTCCGGCCGGGGGACCCCCACGCACACGAATATGAGCGCTCAAGCATATGCTGCAGGCGAAGCATGGCGAACTGGGCCAAACAGGATTACGGTCAGTGCCGCCTCACGCGCATTTGGATTCAACGATCGCCTGTCGCCTGAGCTGTTTGCGGAGGCAACGGCCCGATACGAGGCGGCAGTCCGAGTGATGCGTTCCCTTGGTCTAGATGTCACCGCCCTTCCCTTTGGGCAGAGGTAGGCCAATGGCTCAGGAACATGGTCCCTCCAACGAGATGATGACCCTGGAATACTGGCAAGCGGTTGTCGCCTTTGGCAGAGAAGCCGTGAGTGCAGTATTGCGCGACCCAAAGTGGGCACACGAGCATCCCGACGTTGCCGGAAAGTTGGCGCATGGAGAAGACCAAGAGACCAGGAATACTATCTTACCGGGAGACATCGTGCTGGCGATCGCTGGCAGGGAAGACTGCGCCGAGGATTTCTATGCTGACCCTGATGGAACACGACTGTATGCCGTCGAAAGGGAATGGCGCGACCGCTCGGGTCCCGAGTCCCGCGGCCATGTACTGATACCAAACCAGCAAGCCCTCCTCACTTACGGCGCATACTGCCTCTTCATGGCCTCCGATAGGGGAATAGGGTATAGGGGAGAGCGAGACACCCTGAGGGGCCAACGAGGGTGACGCGGCTTGCCTTCCATCCCAACCGGCCTTTCGACACATTGTTCGATCTAGACTGTACACGACGGCCAGCTTCCAGAAAAACCGCGCAAACCGAGGGCATGCACCCATGTCCCCGGTTGTCAAGGGCAAGCTCGTGCTCTTCGGCCAACCGTTTGTGCCCGATGGACAGGGTGACCGCCATGAGATCAGCGCATCATCGGCGATCGATCCGCCTCCCGGGATACGACTACACCCAGCCCGGGGCGTACTTCGTCACGATCTGCACCAGGGATCGGCAATGCCTGTTCGGTCAGGTGGTCGGGGATGAGGTTCGACTGAATCCCCTGGGGCAGATTGCCGCCGCCTGCCTGGCCGAACTCCCCTCGCATTTCCCAGACGTGGAACTCGACGAATGGGTTGTCATGCCGAACCATGTCCACATGATCCTGGTCCTCACATCCCCCGATAGGGGCGCTCAATCGGGTAGGGGTGTTCAAACGGGTAGGGGCGTTCAATTGAACGCCCCTACCAGGATGCCCTCGCCTAAGAAGGGTACCGTCGCGGTCATGATCCGCACATACAAGGCCGCTGTGACCACCCTCGCCCGAAGGGAGCACTTGGCCGAAGGCGTCTGGCAGCGCAACTACTACGAGCGCATCATCCGGACCGAGGCCGAGCTCCGATCTGTCCGCGAGTACATTGCTATGAACCCGCTGGGCTGGGAACGCGACGAGGAGAATCCGGATCGAACGTAGGCGGGGCGTTCACTTGAACGCCCCGACGTAGCATGCCCTTGGCTGCCCGGCAGCCCAGCTTCCTCAACAGGCGATCCCTACTGGGCCGGCTCGACTGAAACCAGTGTTCCGAAGGAATTCACGTTCAGCAGCCATTGGCTGCCGATCTGGAACTGGCTGAACTCGGTGGCGTCGCTCGGAGTGTACTCGTAGCTCCCCTGCTCTGTCCATAAAACGACCTGGTAGCTTTCCTGGCCCTCTCCCTCGCGCTCACCCGCCGTCAGACTCACCTCCGGCCAGTACGGGCTCAGGTCCGTCCCAGACGCGGTGACGGTGTCAACCGTGGTCCACTCCTGCTGCACGAACGAGCACCACTCGTCATAGACGTCATAGACACAATCCTGGACCACTTCACCGTAGCCGCCCCCAGTATCCACGGTATAGGGCGTGCCGCAGACTTCCGTGGCGTTGGGCGCCGCTTCGGCCTGTGTCTGACGGTACTCCGTGCGGCAATCACCAACCTCAGCATCCTGCGGGATCTCGTCAAGCCAGCCCTCATATTGCACGGGTCCCAAGGCCTCCACTGCGATGGCCCGCGTCCACTGCACGCTCTGAACCTCTCCGGTCAATGCCTGGGATGGACGGGTGAGAAGGAAAACGACGACGATCGCCGCTACGCAGAGCAAGACACCCGCGATGACGACGCCAAGACCCCCGATCCTGGGCCCTGCGGCCCTCGCCGCAGGCTGGGCGGCGGGCGCCTCGGCCTTTGCGGGGACGAGGCTGGCTCCGCAGTTGGCACAGGTCTGAGCCGATGCCGGATTCGCCTTGCCACACGCCGGACAGACGACCGCTTCGGCGGGTCCGGCGCGATAGGCCCCGACGACTCGCCCAGCCTCACGCGCCTTCGCCCCCGCCAGGTCCCCGCCGCAGGCGCCACAGAACTTGGCGGTTCCCGGGTTGCGGGCGTTGCAGTAGGGACAGTGGACGTCAGGCCCGGCCTTCGCACGAGCGATCTCGGCCTCGTCCTTGACCAATTCCTCTTGGGCCGGCTGCTCGAACTGGACGCCTTCCGGCTGGGGCGCCCCGCATCCGTTGCAGAACTTCTGCGGGCCGGGGTTCCTGGTCCCGCATCCGGGGCAGCTCCACTCGAGATGGACATAGCCAATCGTCTTCTTCGCCATCCTGCTCTCACTCCCACTTCAAGATTCGCGTCAATGTCGCGCACGATCTAGCCCGCGGGCGCGGATGGCCTTCGGCCAGGGCTCGACGACTCTTCGCCCGCGGGCAGTACTCCCGAAGCATATCTCGGAGCATGGAACTGTGCTAGTGACCCTCGGCAATCCGGTAGCTTCTCCCCCACTACGGCCGCGCATACAGCTTTCGGTAGATGGCGAAGACTTCGTAGATCCGGCGGATGTACAGGTGAGGCTGCTCCAGGCGGATGACCTCAAGGAACAGGTCAGGGTCATCGGGAGCCAGCTCATGCCAAATGGCGGCGTATCCGGGCCCGCCGTTGTAGGCCGCCAAGGCGGCATAGAGGTCGCCGCCGAACCGGTCGCGCTGCGCGGCCAGATAGTATGCTCCGAAGCGCACACTCACAAGAGGCCGATAGAGGTCGGTATCGGTGTAGTCTGGCGGCCAGCCCAGCGCCTCGGCAATCCCTCGCCCGGTGGCCGGCATGACCTGCATCAGCCCTCGAGCCCCAGACGACGAGACGGCAAACCCTTCGAACAGACTCTCCTGCCGCACGAGCGAGAGGAGCAGCAGGTCATCCAGGCCGTATCCGGCCGCTTCCGGCAGGATGAGGTCGGCGAAGTAGAGCCCGAATCGGATGTGGTTGAAGTAGGCCGGCGCGCCGAGGCTGGCCGTATCATCCATGCCCGCCAGTTGCAGGATCTGGCGCGCGGCGAAGATAGCCGAACGGTACAGGCCGATGTCGAGGAACACGTGCATCAAACGATAGGTCGCCTCGGCATCGTTCTCCACCTGGCGGCGCAGGGCCTCAAACTCTGCCTTGGCCTCGTTGTACAGTCCGAGCGACCAGAACTCCATCCCCCGGATGAAAAGGGGATCCGCGGCGAGCTGAGACGAGAGCTCACTCAGTGGCTCCGCCCCGACGATGGTGAAGGTCGTCCGCAGCCAGACCTCGGCCTGCTGCCGCTCGGCCTCGGTATCGACGCTGAAGTCGATAGCGCCGCCCTCCTGGAACGGCTGGCGGCCGGCCAGCAGCTCCTCCGCCCGAATGGCGTAGTAGCCGGTTGGGTCGCTCGCGGCGGCGGCCTGCCAGGCGGTCTCGGCTCCGACCGTGTCGTCCGAAGCCCTCAACGACTTCCCTTCCCACATCAGGGCAGCCGCACGCTCCTCGGGGTCGGAGGCAATTCCCTCAGCCAGTAGGAAAGCCTGGTCCGCACCTGGGAAGTCCCCCAGACGATAGAGGGCGATGCCGGCCTCGAACGCCCCCTGGTAAGCGGTCCCGCTGGAGGGGTATTCGGTCGGCAGGCGGAGCCAGATCTCAGAGGCCGTCGCCAGCTCGCCCATGCGCTCGGCTGTTCGCCCGGCAGCGAATAGAGCATCTGCGGCCGCGGAACTGGTCGGCACGGCAGCGACGAAGTCCAGATAGGTTTGGACTGCATCGCTCATCAACTCGAGATAGGCCCACTCGGTCCTTGCCTTCTCCAGGTAGGCATCGGCCCAATGCGGATCACTGGGATAGTAGGTGATGACTTGAGTGAAGTCGGCCAGCGCGCCGGCTGCGTCGTCGAGCGCGCGGCGAGTCAGGCCGCGGTAGTAGAAGGCGGTCCCGCTCGGGGCGGCCGAGAGCGCCCGGCTGAAGGCCGCCAACGCCGGCTCGTAGGCGCTGGCGTCGAAGTCCACTAGGCCTCGCTGGAAGTCGTCGACCGGAACGCCAGCGTTGACCAGCCGGATCAGCCCGGCGTAGCTGTCGTACGCCTCGGGGTAGTTGGTGACGGACTCGAGGTAGCGCGCGTATGCGCCCTGGTAGTCGCCCACGGCCTCAAGCGCCAGCCCCGCCAGGTAGTCCATGCTTGCCTTGGTCGCTGGATCGTCGGTAGACTGGAAGACCAGGTCGAACTGGGCCAGAGCGGCGGTGTACTCCCCTGCCTCCATGTGCGCCTGCCCGATCTTCACCTGCAGATCGAGGGCAGAGCCAAGCCGCGGTGCCGCTATCGCAGACCGATATCGGACGACCGCCTCGGTCGGGCGGCCCAATTGACGCAATGCGTCGCCGACCTGCTCCTGGACAAAGGAGTCCAGCCGTCCCGGGCGGAGGCGCAGGTACTCGTCATAGTCCTGGATCGCCAGATCGTATTGGCCGATGCCTGCCCGAGCACGCGCCCGCAGGAAGAAGGCCTGGGCCCGGCGTTCATGGTCCGGGTAGGTGTCGAGGTAGAGGCTGAGAGTGTCGATCCCTTCCCAGATGCGGCCCGAGCGGACCAGGGCGTCGCCCAGGCCAAGCAGGGCCGAGGCCTGGACCGTCAGATCATCGGCGCCCTCAACGACGGACTGATACTCGGCGAACGCCGTCGTCCAGTCGCCGTTGAAGAGGGCCCTATCGGCAGCTTCGAGGCGAAGGACCGGTTCCGGCGTCGGGGTAGGTGTCGGGGTCTGGGTCGGCGTCGAGGTAGCGGTGACGGTCGGGGTCGCGGTGGGCAAGGGGATCGGGGCGTTGCAGCCCGTCAGCAGCAGGCCAAGGACAACCGCCAGGGTTCCCAGAGTCGTGCGCCATCGACACATGGCGGCCATCATAAGGGAGAGAGGCGAGAGTGTCAATGCGATGCATCGAGAGGGGCCGCGGACGGAGCGACGAGAGCAGGCTGGGATCGCCGGCCGTCGTGCTTGCGCCCTTCTCCTGCCCATGCTAGACTCACAAGGTCGGGCGCTGCGCTCTCGCGAGAGCGCCTTTTTGTGTGAGCACGATGCGCACGGTGACCTGGGATCCCGAGGGGCCGGCAGTGCAGGTGATCGACCAGCGGCTCCTTCCGGGCGAGCTGAAGATCCTGACGATTCGCAGCGTCGCCGAGGTGGCCGAGGCCATCCGGGCCATGGCGGTGCGTGGGGCGCCGGCCATCGGCGTGGCCGGCGCGTTTGGCATCGCTTTGGCTGCATCGCGTCTCCGTACAGCCTCGAATGAGGCGATGGTCGAGGCCCTGGAGGCGGCCGCAGATAGCCTGCGCGCCTCCCGCCCGACCGCCGTCAACCTGGGTTGGGCGCTCGATCGCATGTTGACCGCGGCGCGGGAGGCCGCGCCCGGGGGCCTCGAGCTGCTGCGCCTTCGCCTCGTGGAAGAGGCCCAACACCTGGCCGACGAGGACGTTGAGGTCAATCGGCGCATCGGACAGCACGGTGCCGCGCTGATCAAGGACGGCGATACGATCATCCACCACTGCAACACCGGCGCGCTGGCGACGGTCGACTACGGCACGGCCCTGGGCATCATCCGCACGGCGCATGAGCAGGGCAAGCGAGTGCATGTCCTGGTTGACGAAACCCGTCCTCGGCTGCAGGGCTCCCGTCTGACCGCCTGGGAGCTCGGCCAATTGGGGATTCCCTACGAGATCATCACCGACAGCGCGGCCGGGCACTTCCTGCGCTCGGGCCAGGTTGCGTCGGCATTTGTCGGGGCGGACCGGGTGGCCGCCAACGGTGACTTGGCCAACAAGATCGGCACCTACATGCTGGCCCTGGCCGCGCACGACAACGGCGTCCCCTTCTACAGCGCCGTCCCTCTCTCGACCGTCGATCTGAGCCTGGCCAGCGGCGACGAGATCCCCATCGAGGAGCGTGACCCGGCCGAAGTCCTCGATATCCTCCAGGCCGGCAGGCCGGTCGCACCAACGGACAGCAAGGCCCGCAATCCGGCATTCGACGTCACCCCTCACAGGCTGGTGACGGCCATTGTCACCGAAGCGGGGGCGCTCTACCCGCCCTTTGCCCCGGCCCTTGCCCGGGCGGTACGAGAGGCAGCGTGAACATGGGCATCGTCCTGACCGGTTCCATCGCCTTCGACTATCTGATGACCTTCCCGGGCCGCTTTCGCGATCACATCCTGCCTGAGCGACTCGACAGGCTCAGCCTGTCCTTTCTGGTGGACACCCTTGTCCGATTCCGCGGCGGCATCGCCGCCAACATCGCCTACACCCTCGCCCTCCTGGGCGAGAGGCCGACGATCATGGCGACCGTCGGGGAGGACTTCCAGGACTACGGCAAGTGGCTCGAGAGACACGGCGTGGATACCTCCGCCATCCGAACGATCCCCGGCCTGTTCACCGCCTCGTTCTTTGTCAGCACCGACCAGGTCAACGCCCAGATCGCCTCGTTCTACGCCGGGGCCATGTCCCGCGCCGGCGATCTGCATTTCGCCGAATTGCCCACAAGGCCTGATGCGGTGGTCATCTCCCCGAACGATCCCGAGGCGATGATTGCCTACGCCAGGGAATGCAAGGATCTCGGCATCCCATATCTCTACGACCCGAGTCAGCAGATCGTGCGCCTCGAAGCCTCATCCCTGGAGGAAGGGATCGGCGCCTGCCGAGGACTCTTCGCCAACGATTACGAGATGGCACTAATCCAGAGCAAGATGGGTCTTAACCTGGAGGCCGTCTGCCAGCGCGCGGAATGGATTGTGGTCACGAGGGGAGCGGACGGCGCCGACCTGTACGAGGGCGGCCGCAAGGTGCATGTCCCCGCCGTGACGCCGACGGCGATCGTTGATCCGACGGGCGTGGGGGACGCGTTTCGGGGCGGCTTCCTCAAGGGCTACCTGCACGGCTTGGGCATCGAACGGTGCGGGCAGATGGGAGCGCTGGCGGCAGCATATTGCCTGGAGAACCGGGGCACCCAGGGCCATAGGTTCGACCTTGCCACATTCGTTGTACGATACAGGGAGCACTTCGACGACCACGGCGAGCTGGAACGCCTTCTATGATTTCCTCTCCCAAATTGGGAATGCGCATCAGGGCGATCCTGGAGACGGACCGCATCTGGTCGGCCTATGCCCTGGCAGACCTCGACCCGGCCGAATCCGATCACTGCACCTGGCTTGTCGGACAGCAGGCCGTCATCCTCGCCTATCGAGGCCTGACGCCTCCTGTCCTCTTTGCTCATGGTGACGGCGTTGAGGTCTCTGCCCTTATGCACGCGGTGGCGGAGGGCGAGTATGTTTTCACGTTGCACCTGCCCGACCGGGCCGTCCTGAGCGACCGGCTGCGGGTTCATGCCGAGCATCCCATGTGGCGGATGGCCCTCCGACTGGAGCAGTTTCACGCTGCGGGGGGCAATCCTCAGCCTCTTGGCCCGGATGACCTGGAGGACATGCTGGCCCTCTTTGCCGATCACCCTGACCGGCCGGACGCGTTCCACGAGCGCCAGCTGGCCCAGGGCGTGTTCTACGGGGTTCGGGAGAGGGGGAAGCTGGTCGCGGTCGCCGGCACGCACATCGTCTCGACCCAGGCCGGCGTGGTGGCAATCGGCAACGTCTTCACCCGGCCAGACCGCCGAGGCCTCGGGCTGGGCACGCAAACGACTTCGGCAGTGGCGGCGGAGGCCATTCGGCGAGGCCTGGCCACGATCGTCCTGAACGTCGGGCAAGACAACCTGGCCGCCATCCGGTGCTACCGGAAGCTGGGTTTTCGAGAACACTGCGGCTATGCCGAGGGCTCCGGCTATCTTGCACCATCGAATTCAAGCGACGAACGGAGTGAGCAATGAACGAGAAGTATGAAATCCGGGATGCAAGGCTGGCCGAAGGCGGCCGACGGAAGATCGAGTGGGCCGGGCAGGAGATGCCCGTCCTGCGCCAGATCCGGGAGCGCTTCGCCAAAGAACGCCCGCTGGCAGGGACACGCATCTCGGCCTGCCTGCACGTGACGAGTGAGACGGCGAATCTGATGCGCACCTTGCAGGCCGGTGGGGCGGACCCCGTCCTCTGTGCCTCCAACCCCCTCTCGACGCAGGATGAGGT
>CAYQUY010000089.1:1243-8811 GCA_964420755.1 uncultured Anaerolineaceae bacterium | reverse complement strand
CGGGGAGAGCCCCTTAGCCAAGCGACCCGGGCGATTCGGGAGGGCCTGGGCGTGCGCGTCGATGTCCTGCCGATGTCCGACGATCCGGTGAGGACGGTGGTGAAGACGGATGAAGGGGACCTGCCCTTCCAGGAGTACTTCGTCGCCCGGCAATGCCGGCCTCGAGTGCGCGGCTTCGGCTTTGTAGGGGCTGAGGCGGCTCGGCCCGCGCCCGGCGTGATCGCGGCCATCACGCACGCCGATGCCGTCGTTCTGTGTCCCTCGAATCCCTGGGTGAGCCTGGACCCAATCCTGGGTGTGAGCGGCATCCGCCAGGCGTCTTCCGCCAGGCCGATGCTGGCTGTCTCCTCGATCGTCGGAGGGAAGGCACTGAGGGGCCCAGCGGCCAAGATGTTCCAGGAGTTGGGAATCCAGCCATCAGCGACGGCCGTCGGCCAGCACTACAAGGATCTCCTCTCCGGGTTGGTCATCGACCGCCTGGACGCGGATCAGGAGGGCGGAATCCGCAGCCTGGGCATCGAGGTGCTGGTGACGGGGACCGTCATGAAGACCCGGGCCGATCGCCGACGGCTTGCGGGGGAGGTGATCGGCTTCGCCAGACGGCTAGCAGGTGCGAGGGATCTGCCGTGAGCGTATGGGCGGTCGTCCCCGTCAAGCCGCTGGGCCAGGGCAAGTCGAGACTGCGAGACGTGCTGACCTCGTCCGAGCGCCGGGATATGGGCCGGGAGATGATGCTGCGCACGCTCGTCGTCCTGGCTTCCACGCCGGGAATCGCCCGCACCTTGGTCGTCAGCCAGGATGCCGAGGTCCTGGCATTGGCAGAACGCGAGGGGGCGCAGGCTGTACCGGAAGGCCGCGTCCTGCACCTGAATCGGGCCTTGAAGCGAGCGACCCGGGTCGCCACCCAGAGCGGAGCCTCGGCCGTTCTCGTGCTGCCCGCCGACTTGCCTCTGCTCGAGCGCGAGCAGGTGGAACGGCTGCTGGTGTTGGCAGGAGACCGACCCGTGGTGGTGATTGCGCCTGACCGCAAGCGCCAGGGCACGAACGCGTTGCTGTGCTCGCCGCCTGGTTTGATAGAATACGCATTTGGGCGCGATAGCTACGCTCACCACCAGGCGAGGGTGCGTCGCGCTGGGGCTCGGCTAGAAATCTGCGTTCTGCCAGAGCTTGAGCTTGACTTGGACAGTCCCGAGGATCTGGAGCTTCTCGGACGATCGCCGCGGGCTTGGCGCCAGCCTCATCGGCCGTGGCCAGGTTAGGAGACGCCGGCCCTGGGCCGGAAGCGGATGCGCCTCCTCAGGGTTCGTCTTGTCTGGGCCTGACCTGCGAAGCCGCAGGCCGGGAAGTCAATTTGGCAGCCGGGATCACACAGGTTCCCGATGCAGTCGTGCCGGGGTCCCATAGTCAGGCAGCGTGTCAGGCTTGGTTCCTGCGCGATAGAGAACCGGACCGGGCATGACAGTCTTCGTGTAGCAGTGCTTCTTACCATTGACGGACCGAGCCCCGCCCTTGGCCGAGAACGCCCAGACGGTCCCAGCGGCGGAAAGAGGCTTGTGGACTTGCGACAAGAACCGCCAACTTCGCCAGTCTTGCGGGAGGTGTTGTGTGAAGAAAGACCACTACGGTGACCCATTCTTCATGACCAGCCGTCAGCTCCAGGCGGAGCTCCTCCGCTGTGAGTACTGCGAGGAGAAGCCGTGCACGGAGGCCTGCCCCTGCAACTGCTCTCCATTCGACTTCATCATGGCGGCTCGCGTCGGGAATCCCTCGGATATCCGACGCGCTGCTGGCGAGATCATGCGCAACAACCCGCTCGGCGGCGTATGCGGCTTGGTCTGTCCTGACAAGTTCTGCATGGCGGCTTGCTCGCACAAGCTCTTCGATGGGCCGATCGATATCCCCCGTGTCCAGGGGACGATCGTCGAGATGGCCAAACGTCTCGGTGGAATCCCGCGCTTCTCGCTGGCCGAACCCAATGGGATGAGGGTGGCGGTCGTGGGCGGCGGCCCGGCGGGGCTTGCGGCAGCATCTGTCTTGGCCCAGAAGGGGTATGCCGTCGACATCATCGAGGAACGTGATCGACTGGGCGGGACGATGGCTCTTATTCCGGACAGTCGTCTCGACAAGAAGGTGATGGAGACAGATATTGATTTCCTCCTGTCGCTGGGCAGGATTTCGACAAAGCTGGGGTCGAAGGTTGAGGATCCCGAGGCGCTACTCGCACAGGGCTACGACGCGGTCTGTGTTGCCGCCGGCCTGTGGGAGCCGATCCACCTGGGCATCGAGAACGAGGACCTGGCCATCACGATGACAGGTCTGCTCTCTCGCCCGCAAGCGCACAACTTCAGCGGGCGGGTGGCGGTCGTGGGCGGAGGTGGGACGGCCGTAGCCTGCGCCGTTACGGCGAAGGCCCGGGGGGCCGCGCACGTCGAGCTCTTCATGCTCGAGAAGCTCTCCGAGATGCCCCTCACGGCCAAGGAGCGGCAGGAACTCCTCGACTATGACATCGAGGTCAACGGCCGGATCCGTGTGCAGCGGATCAAGAAGGGAAAGAAGGGAGTTGCCGGCATCGAGACCATCAAGGTGCAGCTGCCGGAGGGCAAGCCCTTCCATCCTGCCAACGTGCGAGATGCCAGAGGCACGGAGGGTGTGCGCAACGACATAGGGGCCGTCGTTGTCGCTATTGGGATGCGCTCCACGCTCAAGCTCGATGAGGCCAAGGGTCTCTTCTACGCCGGGGACATGGCCACCGGCCCGAAGACCGTCGTCGAGGCGGCTGCCTCGGGCAAGAATGCGGCGATCGAGATCGACGCCTACCTGAAGGGCGAGAAGAAACCCACCATCGAGAAGGCGACGAAGTCCTACTACGCCTTGCCGGGCTTCGACCTTGTGCCCGTCTCCCTGGAGGGCGACTTCTTCGGCCGGCCGATCCACTCGCCCTACTTGCTCTCGGCCTCCCCGGTCACCGACGGTCTGGCACAGGTGACGAAGGCCTACGAGTCCGGCTGGGCCGGCGCGGTGATGAAGACCTCGTTCGACAACGTGCCCATCCACATCCCATCCGAGTACATGTTCACCTTCGGCCCTTCCACGTACGGCAACTGTGACAACGTCTCCGGGCACCCGCTCGATCGTGTCTGCCGCGAGGTTGAGCAACTGGTGAAGCGATGGCCGGACCGGCTCACCATGGCCTCGACGGGAGGGCCGGTGACCGGCCACGACGAGTCCGATTCCGCGGGCTGGCAGTCGAACACCCGAAAGCTCGAAGCGGCGGGCGCTATGGGTATCGAGTTCTCTCTGTCTTGCCCGCAGGGCGGCGACGGGACCCAAGGGGACATCGTTTCTCAGAATGCGGAACTGACGGCCAAGATCATCGATTGGATCATGGCGGTTGGATCCCCGGATATTCCGAAGCTCTTCAAACTGACCGCGGCGGTGACATCCATTGTCTCGATCATCCGCGCCATCCGTGAGGTCCTAGCGCGCTATCCTGGCAAGAAGGCCGGGATCACCCTGGCCAACACGTTCCCCACCCTCGCTTTTCGACCGGCGGGGGGCAACCGTCGGTGGGAGGAGGGGGTGGTTGTCGGGATGAGCGGTGAGGGCGTCTCCCCCATCTCCTACCTGACGCTCGCCAAGGCGGTGCCAGAGGGCGTGATCATATCAGGCAACGCCGGGCCGATGGACTACAAGGCGGCGATGAACTTCCTCGCCCTGGGGGTGAGGACCGTTCAGTTCTTCACGATCTTCATGAAGCATGGCTATGGGATTATCAAGGAACTGGAATCCGGCACGGCGTACCTGATGCAGGACCGCGGAATCAAGTCGATCCGCGACCTGATCGGCATCGCCCAGCCCAATCCCATCACCGATTTCATGGCTCTGTCCCCAGTCAAGAAGGTCTCTGACTTCGACCGGGACCTGTGCGTCTGCTGCGGCAACTGCGCCCGCTGCCCGTATCTGGCGATCGAACTCGATGATCAGCGACTTCCGAAGTCGGATGCGGCGAAGTGTATCGGGTGCTCGATCTGCGCCAAGAAGTGCTTTGTTGGCGCCATCACCATGCGGGCGCGCACGCCAGCGGAGCTCGCCAGCCTGGAGGAGCAGTGACGGCGTTTGCGGGGGAATCGGTCGCGACCACGTGACTTGCAGGAAGGGGGACGCATCGGACTGGGTGCGCCGCTGGCTTTGTCGCTCAACGGCGCTTGAATAAGGACGGATAGCCGGAACGTGATTCACGTGTCCTGTCGGGAGTCTCGTACTCTTCCGTCCGGAAAGGATTAGCCATGGGCATTCGATTCGAGAACGGCATTGTCGTCACGTTGGGCAAGAAGAACCGGGTCCTGTGGAACGCGACGGTTGTCAGTGAGGGGGAGCGCATCGCCGCCATCGGGCCGGCCGGCGAGATGGCCAAGCGCTTTCCCCAGGCCGAGGGGGTCGACTGCTCGGGGAAGATCGTCCTGCCCGGCTTCATCTGTGCCCATCACCATTTCTACTCCACCATGGCCCGGGGCATGGCCATTCCGGGAGAACCAGCCTCCAACTTCGTGGAGATCCTCGAGCGGCTTTGGTGGAAGCTCGACAAGGCCCTGTCCGCAGAGGATGTTACCCTTTCGGCCCAGATCCCTCTGGCCGAGTGCATCCGTAACGGCACGACTACAATCATCGACCACCACGCTTCACCCTCGTTCCGCGACGGATCGCTGGACCTCATCGAGAAGGCGGTTCGTGAAGCCGGCCTGAGGGCCTCTCTCTGCTACGAGGTCTCGGACCGCAACGCCCGCGGCGGCGGCATCGCGGAGAACGAACGGTTCATCCGCAAGGTTGGCAGGGGCGACGGCCAGATCGCGGCGATGATGGGACTGCACGCCTCCTTCACGCTGTCCGACGAAACGCTGGAAAGGTGTGTGGGCATCGCCAAGGATGCCGGCGTGGGCTGCCACATCCATGTGGCTGAGGATGCTGCCGACCGCGAGGACTCCATCGCCAAGCACGGCCTACCCACCGTCGAAAGGCTCCACAGGCTTGGCGTGACCGGGGCGCGGTCGATCTTCGTCCACTGTGTTCACATCGACGAGGCAGAGATGGAGACGCTCGCTGCCACGAGGACGTGCGTCGTCCACAACCCCGAATCGAACATGAACAACGCGGTGGGCGTCGCCAAGCTGCTCAAGCTTCTGGGGAAGGGCGTGTTGGTTGGGCTCGGGACCGACGGAATGTCCTCGGACATGTTGGCCCAGATGCGCTGTGCCTATCTGCTGCAGCGGCTCGACAGCCGGGATCCCCGCGTGGCTTTCGTTGAGGCACCGCAGCTGCTGCTGCAGAACAACGCGGAGATCTGCGAGCGCCAGTTCGGGCTACGCCTGGGCGAGATCGCGGAGGGCTTGCCTGCCGATCTTGCGATCCTCGATTACCTGCCCCCCACGCCCTTGGACGAGAACAACTTCCTCGGTCATCTGATCTTCGGTCTGGTTGACGCCGCGGTCGACACGACGGTCTGCCGGGGCAAGATCTTGATGAGAGGCAAGAAGATCCTGTCCCTGGACGAGGAGCGAATTGCGGCTCGCTCGCGTGAGCTGGCTCCGAAGATGTGGCGGCGGCTGTAGGCCTCGTCTGGTGAGAGGATCTCAGAGGGCTCGGACGATAGGGTTACTGGGCTGAGACGGTGAGGGGCAGCGTGAGACGAGTTGGCCTGTATCTGCAGGATGCGCACGACCTGCGGAGAGGTCTCGAGTGGGTGCGTTACGCCGAGAAGAAGGGGTTTGAAAGCGTCTGGCAGGCTGAATCGCGCCTGGTGCGCGATGCCATTGTCCCCATGGCGGCGTATGCCGCAGTTACCGACCGAATCAAGATCGGATCGGGCGTAATCAACAACTGGACGCGCAATATCGGCCTGCTGGCGGCGACGCTCCTAACCCTGGATGACTTGGCACCAGGCCGTATCGTGTGCGGGATCGGGGCGTGGTGGGACCCCCTGGCCAGGAACGTCGGTATCCAGCGTCGCAAGCCCGTGGCGGCAATGCGTGAGACGGTTGAGTTGTTGAGGCGGCTGCTGAATCTCGAGCGGGTGACCTTCGATGGTGAGTTTCCTCACCTCAATGGTGTCGAGCTCGATGTCGTGCATGGACGGCGCGAGCCCCGCCAAGTCCCAATCGTGATCGGCGCCGTGGGGCCGACCATGCTTGAGCTGGCAGGCGAGATAGGCGATGGGGTTCTTCTCAACTACTGCGTTCCCGTCGAGTATACCGATGTGGCGATGGAACGCCTCGAGGCCGGGGCGCGCAAAGGGGGTAGGACCCTGGACCAGGTGGAACGCTATCAGTTGGTGGTTTGCTCTGTGGACCACGATGGTGAGAAGGCGCTCGAATGCAGTCGCGAGCTGATTACCCAATACCTTGCCCAGCAGCCTCACATCGCGCAGGCCAGCGGCGTTCCCAAGGAACTTGTGGCCGAGATCCAGTCGATCCTTGGCTGGCCTGCCACCCCCGAGCAAATCCAGCGAGCCAAGCACCTGGTGTCGGATGAGCTGGTCCAGCGCATCACGGCTTCGGGCACGCCCGAGCAGGCGCGCGCCAGGGTCGACGAGTACCGGGAGCGGGGCGCCACCTGCTCTATCTTGTATGATGTCTGCGGTGACCCGACCCTCCTGATCGACACGTTTGGCGAAGGGGCAGGAGGCGTGTGAGACACGGGCCAACGGCCAGCGGAACTCTGGCTCGCGAGTGGGTTCCAGGCGGCTCCGTGGGTGGGGGGTGGAGGAACCATACCTGCAGGAAGGAATCGATCTCTTCGGTGGCTGGAGCCCTACGCCAACCATCGCAGGCGGGTCCCCGTGCTCCGAGAACGACGCTTCCACAGTGCCCTGCTAGGGCAAGGGAGGGATAGCACTTGGCTGAGGGCGGCACCCAGGCATCTTCGATGAGCACAGACCGGAATCGCTCCAAGCAGCCCAGTTCTCGCCACTGCTTCGTGTGTGGGGTTGAGAATCCGGTGGGGCTGCATCTCGCCTTCTACAACACAGACGCAGAAGAAGTGGTCGCCGAGGTCACGATCCCGGATGCGTACCAGGGCTATCCGGGCGTGGTCCACGGAGGGATCGTGGCCTGCCTGCTGGATGAGGCGGCTGGCCGGTCGGCTATGGGCGGTGACATCTGGCGCCTCATGGTCACGGCCCGTCTCTCTATTCATTACCGCAAGCCAGTTCCGACCGGCCAGCCGCTGCGGCTCGTCGGCCGAGTGGAGAGTCGACGCGGCCGACTGGCCGATGCCCACAGCGAGATTCATCTGCCGGACGGAACCGTGGGCGCGGAGGCCGAGGCCCTCCTGGTCGATGTCCCCGCGCCTCCCGGCGAGGCCCGAGATACGGACTCGCTGGGCTGGAAGGTCTATCCGGACTGATGGGGCCAGATCGGTGGTTAAGGCGAGTCCAGGTGGGAGAGGCAAGGAAGCGACCAGGGATTGCCGGGACTGCATCGTCGCCCTCCGATGTGTCGCTCCGGCCTTCCTGTCCGGGAGGATCACCTCGGGCCGCCTGGCCGAGTTCCGCGCGCGAGATACAGGCGCCGCTC
>CAYQUY010000089.1:0-1143 GCA_964420755.1 uncultured Anaerolineaceae bacterium | reverse complement strand
TTCCGGGGGAGCATGCTCAGTATCAGGTAGCCCTGGGGGGCTTCGGGAAGAGGCCCATTCTCGTCTTGGGCGCGGAAGCCCCGAGCCGGGAAGGCGAGCTCGAGTCGGCGGCTGAGGCGGCGCGCCTCGCCTACGCGGACGCGGGCGACTCCTGGGCGAGCGCCGGGTACCGGTCGGCCGTGGCTGGCGTGCTGGTGCGTCGGCTGCTGGCGGAGGCGGTGGACTGATGCGGATCTCGCTTGTCCTCAACGGGGAGAAGGTCTCGCGGGAGGTGCCCGCCGACACGACCTTGCTGACACTCCTGCGCGAACACCTGGGGATCTTCGGTGTCAAGCACGGCTGTGAGACGGGGGAGTGCGGCGCTTGCACCGTCCTCCTGGATGGAGTGCCGGTGAACTCGTGTGTCATGCTGGCGGCCCAGGCGGACGGGCACGAGGTCACGACCATTGAGGCCATCGGTGAGCGCCCCGATCAGGCCTGGCGGAGCACCGAAGGGCTGGATCCGATCCAGCGCGCCTTCGTTGAGACAGGGGCAATTCAGTGCGGCTACTGCACCCCGGCCATGGTTCTGGCAGCCAGAGCACTGCTGGATACCGAGCCGAATCCGACGGAAGAGCGGGTGCGACAGGCGCTCTCGGGAGTGCTCTGCCGCTGCACGGGATACCTCAAGCCGGTGCAGGCCGTGCTCCGGGCGGCCGCCGTTCTCCGGGGCGAAGAGATCGAACCCGTCGCTGGGCCGCTCTCCCCCGAGCCCTATCTCTTCCTGCCGCCGGGTGGTGAGCCCGGTGCCGGCGAAGAGGCAGGTGGCGGGCCTGGCCTGCGCACAAGCATCGCCGTCATGCCTCACATCCAGGTCGCCCCTCGGCTGAAGCCGTGGGCGGCTGTGGGCCGCCCGGAGGCGAAGGTCGACGCGGCCAAGCTGGCCCAGGGCAAGCCGGCCTTCGCGGCTGACATCGAGATGCGCGGCATGCTTGTGGCCAAGGTGCTGCACAGCCCGCTGCCCCATGCCCGGATCCTGAGCATCGATACATCGAGTGCCCGGGCGCTCCCCGGAGTGGCGGCCGCGCTCACCTGGGAGGATCTGCCCCGGGTGGCCTACTCGACCGCCGGGCAGTCTGATCCCATCCCCGGACCGTTGGACTC
>CAYQUY010000088.1:0-8932 GCA_964420755.1 uncultured Anaerolineaceae bacterium | reverse complement strand
GCCAGAGAAGGATGACGCCCTGGCCTTTGGCGACTGGCCGGCAGGTCGCTCGGCAGGCGTCGGGTTCATCAAAGTCGTCCATGTGAGTGAGTCTAGATCGGGCCCAGGCTGCGTGGTGGCCAGCCGTACCCTTGGCTCGCCGCGGACTGGTCTTGGCCGACATGGGCGAGACTTGCTGCGGCCCCTTCTCTGGAAGGGATAGGGCACTGAGCTCGACGATGCCCAGGCTCGACCTCCGTCGGCAGCCAGGCCAATCGATGGAAGGGGAGCCCAGGATGAATGACGGAGCGGACTTCAACCCCGAATCACACTACGCGATTCAGCAGCCACACCCGCCTGCAGACGTCAGCCACATCAAGCGCAAGTACATCGACATCCCCTACGCGACTCTGTCCCCCGCCCAGAGGCTCGACGTCTACCTGCCCGAGAGTGGAACGGGGCCGTTCCCTGTCATCGTGTCAATCCACGGTGGAGCCTTCATGGGCTGTGACAAGTCGGATGCGCAGATCCTTCCCATGCTCAAGGGTCTGGAGAGAGGCTACGCCGTTGTGGCGGTGAACTACCGGCTGAGCTGGCAGGCGAGGTTCCCCGCGCTGGTGCATGATGCCAAGGGCGCTGTCCGATGGATTCGAGCCAACACACCGCGCTATGGATTCGATCCGGACCGCATTGCCGCCTGGGGTGGGTCGGCCGGGGGCTACCTGGCGGCGATGCTCGGGACTTCGGGTGCCGTGCCAGAGCTTGAGGATTTGACCCTGGGGAATCCGACCCAGTCGAGTGCCGTGCAGGCCGTGGTGGCTTGGTTCGCCCCGACGGACTTCCTGCAGATGGATGCCCAACTTGCCGAGAGCGGCATGGCCCCTCCGCCCGGGATGAGGCACAACGAGGCGAATTCCCCCGAGTCCTTGTTGCTGGGGGAGCAGATCACGAGAGTCCCCGAACTTGTGAAGGCCGCCAATCCGGAGACGTACATCTCACCGAAGGCTCCGCCCTTCTTCCTTCAGCACGGAAGGAAGGACGCCACGGTGCCTTTCCAGCAGTCCGTCGGGTTTGCGCAGAAGCTGAGGCAGGCGATCGGGGCGGACAGGGTTCTGCTAGAAGTGATGCCGGACGCAGAGCATGCTGATGTCCGGTTTGAGACTCCCGAGAACGTGGCCAAAGCGCTTGACTTCCTCGACCAGCACCTGAGGCGGTACCCCTGAGAGTGTCGGCGCGGCCGCCAGGCGCAGTTGATCGACGTCGCCGCCCGGACCCAGTGTGTGGTGCCGGGCCGAGCCACAGCCTGGTCCTTGGGGCCATGGGCGCAGCCGTTAAAATCCCCGGGCCCGGCGTAGATCCCTTCTTGTTCGTTCTCGTAGTGGGGCAATAGAGCAGTGGAGCGTCCGCTCCTCTATTGCCCGCGCAATGCGGAGACGACCAGCTCAGCGAGTTGAGGACGCCCCCCGCCACTCCAGGCGGACGCCTAGTTCTTCGGCCACCTGCCCGAGTTCGTGGAGAAGGCTTTCGGGAACAGGGATGCCGTGCTCTAGTCGTTCCTGCTTGTTGAGCCACTCGATCTCGCCGGGCAGGTAGATGCGTTCGCAGGTGGAGGCGCGCGGCGAGTTATGGATCTCCGCGATGAGCGACTGGACGTCGCGCTCGAAATCCCTTGGATCAGTGAACGCGGCGATGTCCAGGGCCTGCACGGCGAAGCCCGCAGAGACACTGCTGCCCGAATCGTGAACAGAGGGAATGTGGGGGCCGAAGTCGGAGCCGGTCAACACGCCGGCCAGGATGTCCACCACCAGGGCGAGCCCATACCCTTTCGGCCCGCCGATCGGGAGCAACGTACCCTTCATCGCCGCAGCAGGATCCTGGGTCGGGAGACCCTGCGTGTCCAGGGCCCATCCCAACGGGATCGGCTCACCCTTGCTGGCCGCCAGGCGTATCTTGCCCCTCGCCACCACGGACGAGGCCATGTCCAGGACGATATCCACATCCCCGCCCGTCGGAATGGCCACGCAGATCGGGTTGCTGCCAAGCATGGGGATCTTTCCGCCCCAGGCAGCCATGCTGGGGGCGGCATTGGCTGATACCACGCCAATCATCTTGTGCGGCAGCGCCATCATGGCGTAGTAGGCCGCGATGCCGAAGTGACCGGCATTGCGGACACCGACGAAGCTGATCCCATATTGTCCCGCTCTAGTGATCGCCTCACTCATCGCGCGCACACCCGCGATCTGGCCGAAGCCGTGCTGCGCATCCATCAGGACCGAAGCCCCGCGCTCCCGCAGGATGCGAACTTCGGTTGTCGCCGTCATGGTCCCCGCTTGCACCCTGTGGATGTAGGCCGGCATTCGCAGGACGCCATGCGACTCGATCCCGCGCAGATCCGCCTCGACCACGATGGCGGAGATCTGTCCGGCCTGGTCCGCGGGCACTCTCACTTTCTGTAACAGTCGTTGGCAGGCTTGAGTCAGCTCGTGGGCAGGGACTCGCGTCCTTTGTTCCGACATGCCTGCGAATCTCCTCCTGGTGCGTCGACCGGCACACGGCCAGAACCGTCGATCTTCAACCGTGCCGTCTGGCTATCGGGTTCTCCCATGCAGTCTTGCTCCGGCGCCCTGGCCTTCTCGGAGCCCGAGGCTGTTGGTGGTTTGGCCCCCCTCAGGCGCGCCAAGCCGCGCAACGTCGGCCTTGTAGGTCGGCCGTCGTCAGAACGTCGACGATGATCCTGCTGTCTGCGGGCGGATTGCCTATTCCGACCCGGCAACCGATCAAGAAGGAACCCCCGTCGATTCCCCAGCACACGCAGAACTTGATCCGCTACGGCCGGGGCTCCAGGGCGGGCGCTTGGGCCGGCAAGATCTTCCCCGGGTTGAGGATGTCCATGGGATCGAGCGCTTGTTTGATTCGACGTTGGACCTCGAGCGACAGCGGGCCCTGGGCGCGCTCCATGTAGGGTCTCTTCAGAACCCCAACGCCGTGCTCCCCGGACAGAGACCCTCCCAAGGCCAAGGAGGCTTCGAAGATCTCCCCGACCATCCTCTGGACCTTCGCCCACTGCTCTGGGTCACGCCGATCGAACAGGATGTTGGGGTGCAGGTTCCCGTCGCCGGCGTGGCCGAAGATCACGATGGGTAGCCCGTGTTTGGCGCTAATGCCGCGCAGCCGCCGGATGACCTCGGGGATCTCGCTGCGGGGAACCGTGATGTCCTCCCCGAGCTTGTTGGGAGCCTTGCGCGCCAGGGAGGGGGAGACCGATTGCCGGGCCTCCCACAGCCTCTTGCGCTCGGCCTCATCGGCCGCAATCGTCACGGACCTGGCGCCGTGCTCCCGGAAGACACGGGCAGCCTCCTCGATCTCCCGCACCACAGATTCCTCATCGGAGCCATCGGTCTCAACCAGGAACAGGGCCTCGATGTCCGTCGCCAGCCCGAGATGCATGGCCTGCTCGACACAGGCGATAGCGGACTGGTCCATCAACTCAATCGAGGCGGGAAGGATGCCGGCTTTGAGGATGGCATTGACACTGCGGGAGGCATCCTCCATGGAGGTGAACTCGACCAGGGCTGTGCGCGTGAATCGGGGCCTGGCCACTAGGCGGAGCAGGGCCTCGGTGATCAGCCCCAGGGTGCCTTCAGATCCGGTGAAGAAGGCATTGAGGTCGTACCCGGTGACGTCCTTGATTGGCTTGCCGCCGGTGTGGAGAACGCGGCCGTCTGCCAAGACGACCGTCAGGCCCAGCACGTAATCCCCGGTGACGCCGTATTTCATGCAGCGCGGGCCTCCCGCGTTGCAGGCAATGTTGCCACCGATCGTTGAGTGACGGTTGCTGGACGGATCCGGTGCGTAGAAGAGGTCATGTTTCTCGACCTCCGCCTGGAGTTCGGCCGTGATCACGCCAGCCTCGGTCAGGACGGTTGCGTTTTGCAGGTCAATCTCGAGGATCTTGTTCATCCGCGTCAGGCAGACGACGATCCCGCCCGAAGGAATGGGGATGGAGCCGGCGGCCAGCCCCGAGCCCATGCCACGAGGGATCACCGGCACCCCCATGTCCGCTGCGATCCTGACGACCTGACTCACTTGTTCGGTCGTGCGCGGGAGGACGACAACCTGCGGACGCCCTTCGAAGAACGTCCCATCATAGCTGTAGACGGCCAGATCCTCCGGCGATTGGAGGACATTGTCTTTCCCGAGTTGCTCGATCAGACGAAGAGTCAGATTCTCAGCCACGGGAACCCTCGTAGGCTTCATCCAGGAGCGTGACCGGATGGACGACGCGGATGCGCAGGCGCCGCCGTCGGATGCCCGCGTTCAGCTGCATCTGGCATCCCGGGCAGCCTGAGGCGATGACGGCCGCGCCCGTCCCCGCCAGGTTGTCGAGTTTGCGCTGCAAGATCGCGAGGGAGGTCTCGTAGTGGGTAATCAACTGGCTTCCGGCGGAGCCGCAGCACCAGTCTGCCTCGGGGAGTTCAGCGAATTCAAGCCCGTCGATCGATGCCAGGAGCGAGCGGGGCTGCTCCCAGACGCCCTGCCCCCGGCGCAGATGGCAGGGATCGTGGTAGGTTGCTCGTACCTGGAGACGCCCCTGCGGCTTCTGCAAAGGGATGTCGGCCAGGAACTCGCTCACATCGCGAACGCGATTGCTGAAGGCTGCGGCCCGGGCAGCCCACTCGTCATCCTCGGAAAGCAGGGAGGCATAGCCGCGCAACGTGGAGCCGCATGTTGCGCAGTCGGTGACAATCACGTCCAGGGCATAGGGCTCGAAGGCGGCGATGTTCTGGCGCGCCTGGGCGCGGACTAGGTCGGGACGCCCGTAGCCGGCGGCCGGCATGCCGCAGCACACGACGTCTCGGGGTGTGATCACGGTGCAGCCGTTGCGCGCCAGAACACGAACGGCCGCGGCGCTTTCTTCGGCAAACAACAGGCTCTGCGCGCAGCCGAGGAAGAAGCCTACCCGGTAGCGAGCCTCCGAGCGCGCCTCGGTCTGCAGCGGAAGCACCTGCCGCAGCGGCCGTCGGGGCAGGCGCGGCAACATGGCCTCCAGGTCGCGCAGCTGCGCCGGCAGAAGGCGCGTCAGTCCCAGGGCATGGACCAGGGACCGGAGGCCAGACTTCTCGTAGAGGCGAGCCGGAAGCACGGCCAGCTCCATCCGCCCCGGGTGTGGGATCAGGCTCTCAAACAGAGGTCGCTTCCAGGCCGAGGGTTGGAGCTGCTCCTGCACGTGCCGCATCGAGAGCGCCAGCTCGGCCGGGCGGATGCCGACCGGGCAGATGTCGTTGCAAGCCATGCAGGCCATGCAGGAGTACATCTGCTCGATGAGATTGCTGCTGAGCTGGAGCTCCCCCTCCAGGCCCTTACGAGCCAGGGCCACTCGCCCACGAGGGGAGGTCGTCTCGCTGAGGTGCTCGCGATACGTTGGGCATACCGAAAGGCACAGCCCGCAGCGGATGCAATTCAGGTACGTTGTCTCGGGGGGTTTCTCAACCACGGTCACCATGTCCTAGAGTGGGGTACCAATCAGCCTACCGCTGCCAAGAGGTTGAGCCAAGTATACCCTCAAGGAATGCCTTCCTCGCGGCCTGAATAGGAGTAACGGTGCGAGAGGAGTGCAGCCGTTCCCCGCTCATCCGGTCCGGTTCCTTTGTCAAGGCGTCTCAACGGCGCCCCGGGCACCCGGATCAGAGCAAGCACGACGGACGGGTGAACTTGAGACTGAGAGGCATTGTGTTCTGTGGTCAGTGCGCCGGAGCCTGCACGACGGGCAAGGTGAGCAGGGCGTGAGGCACAACGAGGACTTCACATTCGTTGCCCAGGTGCTTAGCCGCAAGGGCGAGGGCCTCCTCGACCGTGGAGGCCAGGATCATCTTGCAGGCGGCGACAAGATCCGGGCACTCGCTGCCCACGATGACGACCCGCGCCTGCTCCAGGACCTTGGCCAAGACGAAGGCGCGCTGCTGGCCTGGCGGGTACCCCTTGCGACGGGCGTCCGTGAGGATAGTCTGCACGTCCGGCGCGCTCTGCATGGCGGTCAGGAATCGCTGCTCGCCGACACCCGCGCCACCCCCCTCCTCGCAGCGGGCGGGAATGATAAGGAACCCGCCGGGCTTGACAACTGGGGTCGGCGCGAAGAACAGGTACGTGGGCGCACGGCTGGCTTGGTAGAGATTGCTGTCCTTGGGAGAGCCCGCCCCACCGATGACGATGTCAAAGGGATGGGGGATCGGCACCTCATAGACGGTGCGGGCGAAGCTGACAAGGTCCTGGAAGGCCGCCTCAGGATCGCCGGCTGTCACCCGGAGGACATGGCGGTCGTCGTCCAGGACGGTGTCGAGGATGAAACGCAGGCCGGCGCGCCGAGCCGCCTCCCTCACGGCCTCATGGAAGGGGTTGCCCTCGATGCGGCCGAGACGGGTGCCCGGGTGATCGACGAAGGCCGGCCCGTGGGTAAATGCGATTAGGTCTTCTCCGGCAGCCCCGACCGCCACCGTCTTGGACCCGCCGGAGTAGCCAGCATACTGGTGGGGCTCCACGATCCCTGTGGCGATGAGCAGATCCGCCTCGACGGCAGCGCGGTGCACTTTGACCGGCACGCCGCCCGGCGTCATTCCCAGGTCCACCAGGGCCGCCGGGTTCTGCGGCTCGTTGTCGATGACACGGTGGCGGGCCACCACCTCGGCGCCCAGTTTGGCGAGCTTCTCCTGGGGCGTTGAAGGCCGGTGCATGCCCACGCCGCACAGAAGTGTGATGTCCTCGTCCCTCACGCCCGCCCTTTCGAGTTCGCCTAGCAAGGGAGGCACCAAAAGGTGATCGGGGCAGGCGCGGGTGGCATCCGTGAAGACAATGCAGGCGCGTTGACCGGGCTGGGCCAGCTCCCCAATTGGAGCGCTGCCAACCGGGTGGGCCAGCGCCTGGCGAATGGCCTCCTGCACGTCAGGGAGGGGCGACGTCGGCTTCGAGGTCACCACCGTGGCGCGCATGCCGCGGGGCAGGTTGAACCCAACGGTCGAGTTGCCGTAGGGAACGCGAAGGCCTCTGCGCTGTCCAGGAGCAGATGATGGGACGTGCGTTTCTCGTTTCATAGGACGAAACCGAGTTTCACTTCGAGAATAGCATCGGCCACCGCATCCGTCAAGCGCCCAGGAATGCCGCAAGAGCGCCCGCTCGGCGGGCAGGCCAGCCACGGATGACGTCCGGCGGTTGACAGGTGAGCCAAATCCATGTAGACTGAAATACGAAATAGCATTTCACCTGGTGAAACCGCCCCCGCAACGGCTTTCCTCTCCGGAGATACCTGCGTGCCCGAATCGGTGCGTGCCGTCGAGAGAGCACTGGACATCCTGCTTTGCTTCTCCGAAGACGGCCCAGACCTATCCCTGACGCAGATTGCAGACCGCGTGCGGATTCACAAGAGCACCGTCCTCCGGCTCTTGGCAACGCTCGAAGCAAAGCGCTTCGTCAATCGGAACGAAGCCACCGGATTGTACCACCTCGGTCTTCGCTTCATCGAGATGGCCTCGCTGGTCCTGAAGGATGTCGACGTTCAGCGATGGGCGCGGCCGTACCTGCAGCGCCTTTCCGAAGAATGTGGCGAGGCAGTCGACCTGGCGGTTCTGGATGGTGCCCAGGTCGTCTACCTGGAGGTCATTGAGAGCCCGCAACGCGTCAAGATCGCCGCCGCCGTGGGGCAGCGTCTCCCGGCCGCGTGTACGGCCTCCGGCAAGTCCTTCATGGCATTCCTGCCCGCCGACGACGTAGAGGCGATCATCCGTGCTGGCTTAACCCGGTACACCGAAAAGACCTCGGTCTCGCCGAAACACCTGCGTGAGGACCTGCGGCGAACGCGCCGGCGGGGCTTTGCGATCTCAGAACAGGAGTACGAGAAGGACATCAATGCCGTCGCCGCGCCGATTCTGAATGGCAGCGGCTATCCTGTGGCTGCCATATCCGTTGTGGGTCCCTCGTACCGCCTGCCTCGCGAGCGAATGATGCAAGTTGGCCAACAGGTCCTTGAGGCCACCAGGGCCATCGCCCACGATGTGGGCGTGAATGCCCTATCCGAGATCGTCTCCAGGACGGTGACACCGGCCGAGCTTCGGCCGAGGCAAATGAGAAGGTGACCTAATGAACCGACCGCCATTTGTTCGTGCCGCTGACGTCGAAGGTGAGCGTCGGGACCCGCCACGCGTCTCCAAGCTTCTGTTGGCGCCCAAGTTCGGTGGCGTGAAGAACGTGTCCATGGGCATGAACATCACGGAAGTGGGCAGCATGATCCCGGACCATGTCCACGAGGACTCCGAGGAGGTGTTATTCCTCATCAGTGGACATGCCAAGATCGTGATCGATGGAGAAGGGGAATGGGAGATCGGCCCTGAGACGGCCTTCTACTCCCCTGTAGGCAAGAAGCATCGTGTTGAGAACATCGGCAGTGAGCCGCTCAAACTGGTCTGGGTGTATTGCCCGCCGCTGCCGGCGCATTGCCGCTGATTCGCTAATCCCAGCTGCATGAGGAGTCATGAGATGTTCGAAGAGACCCGCGCGTACTTGAAGAAGATTGGCATGCCAACGGGGGACCTTTTTGACATGCCGACGTCGAAGGCCCGCTTTCCGGACGGCGCCGCCTATCGGATCGAGGTCCCGACGGTGAACACGGCCGAAGCCGTCGAGGCGCTGCTGGACACGGCCACGAAGAACAACATCACCATCAACCGCGTGACCGAGACCTATGGCATGTTTCGCCACACCCGCCAGGAGCTGAAGGAGTACGTCAAGCTGTGCGCCGGCTACGGTGCTGAGCTGGTGTTCTCGGTCGGACCGCGGGCGACGTACGATACCGGGGCGAGCGTGCTCTCGCCTCAGGGCGTGCGCATCAGCTACCGCTTGCGCGGCATGGAGCAGGTGCTGCGCGCCGTTGACGATATCAAGCGAGGCTATGACGTCGGCTGCCGCG
>CAYQUY010000087.1:0-9092 GCA_964420755.1 uncultured Anaerolineaceae bacterium | reverse complement strand
GGCGGCGTCGATCTGGAGCTCCTTCTGGCCGATGATCGACAGCACGCGGGCGGCGGCGGCCGAGCCCTGGGCGACGGAGGCCGGGATATCCTTGGGCCCCTGGCATACGCCGGCGACGAAGACGCCGTCGGTCATCGTCGCCACCGGGTCGAGCTTGGGATGCTTCTCCATGAACCAGCGGTCGGCACTGCACGAGATCCCGAAACGCAGCGCGACCTCCTTGGCGTCATGCCTCGGCTCGAGGGCGTTCATCAGGATCACCATGTCGACCGGCACGCGGCGTTGCTTGCCCAGCAGCGTGTCCTCGACCTGCATGATCAGCTTGCCCTCCTCGCCCGGGAAGCGGGCGGCATCGGTGACCTCGGCTACCTTACCGCGGATGAACTTGACCCCCTCCTCCAGCAGGCGGTCGTAGAACTCCTCGTAGGCCTTGGCCGGAGTGCGAATGTCGATGTAGCACGAGGTCACCTCGGCCCCCGTCTTCTCCTTGATGAGGTGCGCCAGCTTCAAGGCCGCCATGCAGCAGACCGCGGAGCAGTAGGGGTTGTGGTTCTGGTCGCGGCTACCGACGCAATGGACGATCCCTACGCTCTTGGGCACAGTGACGCCGTCGCGCATGACGATCTTGCCGCCGGTCGGCCCGGCCGCGTTCGACAGGCGCTCGAATTCGAGGCTGGTGAACACGTTCGGCAGGCGCCCGTAGCCATACTGGGGCATGCGCCGGGCGTCAAATAGGTCCCAACCGGTGGCCAGGATGATGTTGCCCACCTTCACCGTGAGGATCTCATCCTGCTGGTCGAACTTGATGGCTCCCGTCGGGCAGAACTTCTCGCAGGCCTTGCAGGTGCCCTTGAGAAAGAAGGTGCAGTTGGCCCGGTCAATCACCGGGAAGTTGGGGACCGCCTGCGGGAACGGGCGGTACACCGCTTTGCGCTTCCCGACACCGGCCTCGAAGACTTCGTCGATCACCTTCTTCGGGCATTTCTCCTCGCACACGCCGCAGCCGGTGCACAGGGCCTCGTCGACGTAGCGGGCGCGCTTGCGGATTGTGACCGTGAAGTTCCCGATGTAACCATCGACCTTCTCCACCTCGCTCCAGGTGAGCAGCGTGACGTTCTTGTGCTTCCCGACGTTGAACATCTTGGGCGTCAGGATGCAGGCCGAGCAGTCCAGGGTGGGGAAGGTCTTGTCGAACTGGGCCATGTGGCCGCCGATCGACGGCTCGCGCTCGACCAGGTAGACGTGGTATCCGGCGTCGGCGATCTCTAGCGCCGACTGGATGCCCGTCACGCCCCCGCCGACGATCAGCACATTGGAGTCGATGGGAACGAGCAGCGGCTCGAGCGGCTGGTGCCAGGCAACGCGCGAAACGGCGGCTGCCACCAGCGCCTTGGCTTTCTTGGTGGCTTCCGCCTTGTCGCTTGTGACCCATGAGACCTGTTCCCGGATGTTCGCCATCTCAAAGTAATACGGATTCAGGCCGGCGCGCGCCAGGGCATTGCGGTAGGTGGGCTCGTGCAGGTGGGGCGTGCACGAGGCGACGACAACCCGGTTGACGCCGTTCTCCTTGATGTCCTTCTCAATCATCTCCTGCCCGAGGCTCGAACACATGAACTTGTAGTCCCGGGAGGAGACGACGTTTGGCAGCCGGGAGGCCCACTGGGCCAACTCCTGGACATCCACCGTGCCGGCGATGTTGCTGCCGCAGTGACAGACATACACACCGATCCGAACTTCTTCGGTCATTGCGCGACCTCCTACGATCGCTTGCTTCGGGCGGGCATTGGCAGCGCCTTGTCGTCTTTGGGCGGCCGTTGGGGCGCGCTGGCCGTCTCAGCGGCTAGCTGCGAGCCAATGAGCGAAAGGACCGGACGCGGATCGACCAGTTCGTCGCCGATCCCCAGCTTGCGCGACGAGAGACCCATGCTCAGCCCAATGATCTGGCTGAAGTACAGGACCGGGATCGAGAGCTGCGTCCCGAACTCCAGGTTCACTTGCTGCTGGTAGCACTCCAGGTTCAACTGGCACAATGGACAAGCCGTGGCGATCACATCGGCGTGCCGATCGATCGCGCCCTGCAGCAAGTCGCGGACTAGGCTCAGGGCCGCCGTACGACTGGTCACCAGCAGTGAGCCGCTGCAACAACGGGTCTTGTCCGGGAAGTCGACGGGCGTTGCACCGACGGCGCTGAGAATAGCTTCGAAAAACTGCGGCTCCTCGACGTCTTCGTGATCCTTGCGGGGCCGCACAACCTGGCAGCCATAGTAAGGGACGACCTTCAACCCGTGGAGGGGAGTGGTGGCGGCGGCTTTCAACGCTTCCATGCCGATGTCCTCGGCATAGACCTCTAGAAGGTGACGGACCCTGGAGGCCCCGGTGAACTTCAGCCCGTCCTGCTCAAGGGCGTAGTTGATGTGCTCCGCTAGGTCGGGGTCTTCCAGCAGGTACTTCCGGGTAAAGTACATATTCTTGTAGCAGGCAGCACAGGGTGCGATGACGTCCGTGCCGGTCTTGTCCGCCATGGCCAGGTTCCGGCCACACAGCGTATGGGCCAGAAGCTCATCTACGTGGAAGTACGCCGTGGCGCCGCAGCAGTTCCAATCCTCCAGCTCCTGGAGCGTGATGCCGAGGCGGCTGGTCGTCTCGAGGGTGGAGGACAGGTAGCCTGCGGCCATCTTTTCCAGCGAGCAGCCGGGAAACAGCGCGAAGGTCTTCACGATGCGCCTCCCCTCGGGATAACGCGGTCTACGACCTTCTTGAAAGCCTCCAGGCGCTTGATCCGGGGCGGGAGGATCGGCAGGCGGCCCTTCAACATCAAGCCGGTCGCCGTCACTGCTTCCTGCAGGAACTCGCGCGGCTTGAAGCCGAACAGGTATGTGGGGGCCAACACCGGTTCATAGGATCGTCCACTCCACATGATCGTCTTGGCGAACGTCTCCGAGAACACCGGCCCGACCAGGCCCTCGCGATAGGTGCCCTTCCACATCGAGTACCGCTTCAGCGCGTACATCAAGCCGGCAATGTCGATGCCCTTGGGGCAGCGCACATTGCAGTGGAAGCAGGAGGCGCAGAACCAGTAAGTGTTGCTGGCCAGGACATCCTGCTTCTGGTCTGCCTGGATCATCGCAATCAGTCGCCGGGGGGTATGATCCATGAAGGGCGCCACGGGGCAGGTGCCCGCGCACGTGCCGCATTGGATGCAGTCCCGGATGGGGTTCCCGTGCGCGGCGTACAGGAGATTGGAGATCTCTTCACTGAAGGTGATCTTGGATTCCATGCTTGCTCCTCAGCCAGCCTTGCCTGGCGCTTCCCCTCCGTTGTGGAGGCCGCGCCGCTCAGGCCTACTATGCGGTCTGGGCGCGGCGATCCTCGGCCGTCTTCAGCAGCGCGCTCACGCGCTCCAGCAAGAGCTTCGGCTCGACCGGCTTCTCCACCAACTCATCCACCGCCACGAAATGCGGATGGACGGCGCCGCCCGGGAAGAGGAAGGCGATCTGCTCTCGAATGCCCGTGATGATCAGGACCGGCATGTCCCGCAGCTTGGGGTCCTTCCGCAGCTTGCGGGCGATCATGACCCCCTCGGCACCTCGGCCCATCATGATGTCCAGCAGGAGCAAGTCGTAGATCTTTGACTGCAGGGCGCGAAAGCCATCCTTCGGGTTGTAGGCGACATCAACCTCGTAGTCGGCGGCCACAAGGATGGACTTGATCCCATCCACGAAATCGGGGTCATCGTCGATCACGAGCAACTTCCTCTTAGGACTCATTCACTGCCTCCTTGTTGAGACTCCCGGGGGCGATCGGCGGCCGGAGCGGGCAGGTCACGTCCGCCGGCTTCGACGGTGGGCAGGCGGATGACGAAAGTGCTCCCCTTGCCCAGCTCGCTCTGAGCCGTGATAGAGCCTCCATGGGCCTCGACAATCCGCCGGGTGATGGCCAGCCCCAGTCCGCTGCCCTTCTCGGCGGCCGGGCCAGGCTTGCCGACGTGGAATCCCTCGAAGATGAAGGGAAGGTCCTCTTTGGCGATTCCCACGCCGGCGTCGGCGATCGAGATGACGGCCGCCCCGGGCTCGGCCTCGGCCTTGACGACGACTTTGCTGCCCAGGCGCGAGTACTTGACCGCGTTCCCAAGGATGTTCACCAGGGATTCTACCAGGGTTCCCTCGTCGCCCATGACGGGCGCCAGACCGTCCTCGATCGAGGTCGTGATGTCGATGTCCTTTCGAATCGCGTGAGGCTGGGTGCTTTCGACGGCCTGGGCGATCACGGATGCCAGAGACACCGGCTTGAAGTTTTGCTGGATTCCCTCGACGTCGGTGGAGTATGCCCTCAGCCAGGTGTGGATGAGCTTGAGCAAGGTGTCGATCGAGGATTTCATCCGCTCCAGCCGGGCCTTGTGGCTGTCGGTGAGGACGCTCTCCGTCTCCTGGGCGAAGGCATACAGGTTCTGCTGCACCGATGCAAGCGGGGACTTGAGTTCGTGCGAGACGATGGCCGCGAAATGCTCCCGGAGCATCTCCTTCTCCTGACGCAGGGCCATGGTCTCTAGAACCAGCCGCCGCTTGTCGAGGCCACGCTGGGTAATCAGGCGAAACTCGTCGGGGGTGAATGGCTTGGGCAGGAAATCGTAGGCCCCCTGCTTCATGGCCTCGACGGCCGAGGCCACCGTGGCATAGCCGGTGATCACGATGGTGACGATGGCCGGGTCCGTCTCGTGGATCTTCTGCAGGACTTCGATGCCCGAGATGCCGGGCATCTTCAGGTCAACGAAGACGAGGTCGGGGTGGATCGATTGGACGAGAGCCAGTCCGGCCGCGCCCTCCAAGGCGGTGGCAATCTCGTAGTCGCCGCCCTTCAGGATCTGGGTGCATGAATCCAGGACGACCTCCTCGTCGTCGATGATCAGCACTTTAGCCGGGCCTTCCATTGCCCTGACCCTCTTCCTCCGCCGTCACCGGCAGTCGGATGGTGAAGGTGGTTCCCTGATCGACCACGCTCTTGACCGAGATGCTCCCCCGATGCTCCTTGACAATGCCGTAGCTGATGGCCAGCCCCAGGCCGGTTCCGTGCCCGGCGTCCTTGGTGGTGAAGAACGGGTCGAAGATCCTTTCCAGATTCTCCTCGGGGATGCCGTGGCCCGTGTCCTGGAACTCGACCTCGATCACCCGGTGCTGGGCGTCGTAGTGTGTCGCCATGCTGAGCCGGCCCCCGCCTTCCATGGCCTCGGCCGCATTGATGATCATGTTCATGAAGACCCGCTCGATCTGCGATGGGTCAATCACCGCCATGGGCAGATCTTCCTGCAGCGACAGCTCGAGGTGGATGTTCTGGAACAAAGCCTGGTCCCTCACCAGGGAAAGGCAATCCTGCAGCACGGTATTGACGTTGCAGAAGGTCTTGTCCGGCTTGCGCTGTCGCGAGAAGTCCAGGAGGCCCCGGATGATGTCTCGGCAGCGATTGGCCTGAGTCACGATCTTCTGCAAGAACTCGGTGGAGGAGTCTTCGGGTGAATGACGCTCCAGAAGCAGGTGCGAGTAGGTGACGATGCCCTGCAGCGGATTGTTCAGTTCGTGGGCCACGTTCGCCGAGAGCTGACCGATGAGGGCCAACCGCTCGGACTCCATGATCTTCCTGGTTGCGAAGTCCTTCAGCTGCGCATCCCGCTCTTTCAGGGCCGCCGACATGACGTTAAAGGCGTCCGCCAGCTCCCCTAGCTCGTCCTTCGATCCAATCTCCACCTTGGCATCCAGGTTACCGGCGGCGAGCTCGCGGGAGGCAGAAGCCAGCGTGTGAATGGGCACCGACATCCTGCGGGCGATGATGATCGACAGCGCCGTGCAGGCGAGGGCTCCCAAGAGGGTGATGCCCAGGAAGATCAGAAGCGTCTCTCTGCCGATGTCGACGTACTTCTGCTCCAAGAGGCCGACGTAGAGGACCCCCACGATGTTGCCGCCGTAATCCCGGATGGGCTCGTAGGCCGTGATGTACCAGTTGTTGACGACGAAGGCTCGCCCCACCCAGGGCTTGCCCCCCAACACCACTTGGTCATAGACCTCTTCCGACAGGCGGGTGCCAACTGCCCTCGAGCCGTCAGCATCCAGGACATTGGTCGAGATCCGGACATCGTCCTGGAAGATCGTCGCAGTGCCCATGTCCTGGCCATTGTAGGTCAGGCTCTCAAATACGGTCCGCTTGATCTCGTCCACGATGGTGAAGTTCCGGTTCAACAGCACCCCTCCGTACACCGCTCCCAACAGAACTCCATCCTCATCGGTGACAGGCGCGGCAGCCTCCAGCATCAACCCTGAAGTCAGCTCGCTCTCGGGCCTCTGCCTGGCCAGGGGGGTGTCGATGAACCGGATCTGGGCCTGCTCGGCAAGCCATGGCGACTCCCTCTGCAGGTCCGGGCCGGCAACAGCCACCGTGGAGGCCACGGGCTCCATTGTGGTCAGGGCGGCGCTGACGAGGGCGTTATGAAGCTGGTCGTCCCCGATCTGGTCCGGATTCGTGGTCCGCAGGATGACTCTCCCAGTGGGGTCCGTAACCGTCAGCACGTCGAGCCCCTCATTCAACCTGACCTGCACGAGCTCCGCAGCTGCCCCCCGGAGGTCTCCAGACCGCAGCGCGTCTCTCAAGAAGAATCTGTCTGCCGTGAGACGAACGATATCGTTGATCCCCCGCAGGTTGTCGAGGTAGATCTCCCGGGCGGCGTTGAGATCCCGGCGCACCATCTCCTGCGCCTCGGCAACCACCCAATTGCGGATCAAGAGAGCACCTACGATCGCGAAAGCGACACTGATGACGCCGATGACGAGCAGGAAGCTCAGGGTCAATCGAGTAACAATCGGAATCCTGAGCCCGCCTCTGCCCGATCCTGGTCCGAGTGAGCCTCCTGGGCGCCCGTCTTTGCTGTGGTCTGCCATCGTACTCGCGTTGCTCTCCGCCAGCGACGGAGAAAAGCCTCTCGGGGCGGGCGGCTCTGCAGGCCGCCCGCCGCCTACATTGCCTCTCGTACCACCTCGATCAGGTCTCGCACCACGAGGCGACCCTCGTGGCCAGTCGTCTTCAGGGCATCCTGATACATGCTAAGGTCCTTGGGGCAGGCGACCACGAAGGCCTGCACCCCCTTCAGGGCGACCGCCTCCCGAATCCTGGCCTCGGCTGGCCGCTCCTTGACCTCGCCCTCCTCCATCCAGATACGTCCGCCGCCGGCGCCGCAGCAGTAGGCCCGTTCGCGATGCCGCGGCATCTCCACCAGTTGACAGCCTGTGGCCTCGATTACCCGGCGCGGCGCCTCATACACTCCGTTGTAGCGTCCCAGATAGCACGGGTCGTGATAAGTGACCCTGTAGTCCAGCCGCTTGCTGAACTTGATCCGGCCCGCAGCAATCAACTGGTCGAGCAGCTCGGCGTAATGCAGGACAGGGCTGGAATCAACCATCAGGCCAGCGTACTCGTGCTTGAGGGTGTTGTAGGAGTGCGGATCGGTCGTCACGATGCTCTTGAAGGTGCACTTGCCCAGGACGGCAGCGTTCTTCTCCCGCAGGGTCTCGAACAGGCCCTCTTCGCCCACCCGGCGTGCGTCGTTGCCGGCGTTCCGCTCGCCCTCATACAGGATGCCGAAATCCAGCCCGGCCAGCTGAAAGACTTCTGCCGTCTTGCGCGAGACATCGGCCAAGACCGGGTTGTAGGAGGCGTAGTCCCCCACGAACCACAGGACCTCGACCGGCTCTCGGCGGGCATCCTTGATCTTCGGCTGGATCGGCTGCGTCCACTTGGCCCGAGCCCGCTCGGACTGGCCGAAGGAGTTGCCGTATCGACCGAGATTGCCCAGCGCCTCCTGGAGCTTGCCATCCATGCGGCCTTCGTAGACCAGGGTGCGGCGCATGTCAACGATGGCGTCCACGTGCTCGATGAGAACCGGGCAGAGACGGACGCAGGCGCCGCAGGTTGTGCAGGACCAGAGGGCATCGTCCTTGACCACTTCCCCTACCAGACGCGGTGTCGCAGCCTTTCCGGTCACAAGCACCGGGCCGTCTCGCCGCAGCGCCGTGCGAAGGGAGAGCATCAACTCCTTGGGGCTCAGAGGCGTCCCGGCGGCGAAGGCGGGGCAGGCATCCTGGCAGCGGCCGCACTCGGTACAGGCCTCGCTATCCAGCAGCTGCTTCCAGGTCAGATCCCGCAAGGAGTTGACGAAGATCGACTCGCCTTTGGCGCCCTGGGCCATCGGCGCCAACTCTCCGGCCAGCCGGTCGAGCTTGGAAAAGTAGGTGTTGATCAACCCGGTCGGAATGTGCAGCAGGGTGCCCGCCGGGAGGGTGATGAAGAGGAGCGCCACCGTGCCCAGATGAAAGGCCCAAATCGCGGCATGCCACCCTGTCAAACTGGCTTCACTGGCTCCCGTCGCGATCCACGCCTGGGCCAGCAGCCATCCGGCCGGTGACCACAGCGCCCAGGCCGGGCGTTCCGCAGCCAGCCGGAGCGACTCGACGACCAGCCCGCCGAAGACGATGACCACGATGAGCACTAGGGAAAAGGCGAAGCCTGGATTCAGTGTCAGCCGGCGTGGCTTCTGCACGAAACGCCGGTAGGCCGCCATGCCGGCCCCGATCAGGAAGAAGACGGTGAAACAATCCAGGACGAACTTGTAGACCAGGTAAGGCGTTCCGCGCAGGAACTCGATGAAGTGAGAGTCGATTGTGGCCAGGGCAGTGCCCAGGAAGAAGACAAAGAAGCCCCAGGCCAGCCCGGCATGCATCAGCCCCGGATAGCGCTCCCCCAGGATACGAACCTGGACTATAGCGTACTGAATGACGCGGGCAAGCCGTGCCAGGGGCCTGTCCCAGCGTGGATCCGGCCGCCCCACGCGCCACCACAGCCGGATGTGGCGGTAAAGTCGGTAGAGGAGGACCAGGCTGGCTGCCCCCATCAGCGTGTAGACCAGCAGCGCTGGTTGCCAGGTCAGGGGGATACCCCAGAAGTCAACTCGTTCGGGCATGGCGTGTTGTCCTCTTGTGCGAGTGCTTATCCGCCCTTGACCTGGCGGACCTGGGTCTCCAGCGCGGGCACGAGATCGAACAGGTCGAGCTGGG
>CAYQUY010000086.1:0-9109 GCA_964420755.1 uncultured Anaerolineaceae bacterium | reverse complement strand
CCGGCAAGCTCTCGGCCAACCTGGTCGTCACCCGGCTCGTAGCTGAGAATGGCCTGTCTCAACCCCAAGGGCTGCGCCGCCTGGACGCCGCGGGCATGTCGGCCGTGGATCTCGCCGCCGACCAAGTGGCAACCTGGGTCGACGAGTTGCTCGCCCCCCCCGGCAGCGACCTCGACGAGCCCCTGCCACTTGAGCCCGTCGTAGCCAGCCCCTCCGAAGTCACTCCCGCCACCTGCTCGTGCGGCTCGGGGATCCCGGTTCAGCAAGTGATGATTGACGGACAGCCGGTCGCGCTGATCGCGCTCCCCCTCGTCTTCCAGCAGCTCAGGGAGGGCGGCAATGGACCCAGGGAGGTCTCGCCCAGGCAGCTGTTGGAGGCCGTCCGCATCTACAACCCGATCCCGACGGATGCCGAGCAAGCCTGCGCCTCGGCGCTGATGCATGAGTACGCGGCCTTCTGCAGGGCCGAGGGGTCAGGCCCGTGAGCCGGACGACGACGTATCACACGACGGTCACCTGGAAGGGGGAGCACTGGGGTCACATCGTCATGGGCAACGGTCCGGTGATGGACTTCTCTGCCCCGCCTGACGCTCAGGGGCACCCCGGTGTGCTCACACCCGAGGACAGCTTCGTGGCTGCGGCGAACACCTGCGTGATGATGATGTTCATCTGGGCCGCGGAGCGTTTCAAGCTCAAGCTGCAGTCCTACGAATGCCGCACGGAGGGGACCAAGCTGATCGAGCTCGATCGGACGGAGATTTTCACCCGGCTGCATTTTCGGCCTGTCATCCGGATCTCGGCCGGGGAGGAGGATCGAAGGGTCGTCGAGACGCGTGCCCGAAGGGCGTTGCAGGCCGCCCAGAAGTACAGCCTGGTGGCGAACTCGGTCAAGTCCGAGATCGTCATGGAACCGCAACTTGAGATCGTGGCGTGAGGGAGAAGCTCTGGATGAAGGACCGGGGTGTACGACGCGCGTAGTCGAAGGGAGCACTCCATAGTAGGACAGGCGAGATGCTGACCATCAAAGTGCTGGGACCTGGCTGTGCGAACTGCCAGAACGTGGAAGCCGTCGCGCGCCGAGCAGTGAGCCAATTCGGGATCGAGGCCGAGGTAGTCAAAGTCACAGGGCGGGACGATATCGCCAAGTATCGCATCCTGGCCACCCCTGGCTTGGTCATCAATGAGAACGTGGTTTGTGCTGGCCGGATCCCTACCGAGGGGGAGGTCATGACCTGGCTGGTGAACGCAATGAGCTGACAGGTGAAGCGCAAAGTGCTCTTCCTTTGCACGGGGAACGCCGCCCGATCGCAGCTGGCTGAGGCAATCGTCAGGCATGATCTATCGGACACATGGGAGCCGTTCAGTGCCGGGACTCGGCCAGCCGGTTACGTCCACCCCATGGTGCCAGCAGTGCTGGCCGAGATCGGCGTTCGCCACCAGGGCCGATCGAAGTCGGTCGACGAATTCCGCGGTGCAGACTTCGACGTCGTGATGACGCTCTGTGACGCAGCTGCCGAGGAATGTCCGGTGTGGCTTGGGAGCGGACAACGGGTTCACATTGGCTTCCCTGACCCCGCTTCAGAAACCGGCTCCGAAGCAGAACGTCTAGAGGCATTTCGCGAAGTGCGGGACGACGTTCGCCGCCGCGTGGTGGCGGCGCTGCAATCATCAACCAGCTAGGCATAGAGGCGTTCATGACAGAGACCACGGCCGGAGCTACCCGAAAGCTGTCTACCCTCGATCGGTTCCTTACGCTGTGGATCTTCCTGGCCATGGCCCTCGGCGTGGGCCTGGGGTATCTGTTCCCTCGCGCCGTCGAAGCCTTCAGCCAGGCGGTCTCCGTCGGGACGACGAACATCCCGATCGCCATCGGGCTGATCCTGATGATGTACCCACCGTTGGCCAAGGTGCACTACGAGGAGTTGGGTGATGCCTTCCGCAACTGGAAGATCCTTGGCTTCTCGCTGCTGCAGAACTGGGTCATCGGCCCGGTCCTGATGTTCCTGCTGGCGATCGTCTTCCTGCGCGGCTACCCCGAGTACATGGCCGGGCTGATCATGATCGGCCTGGCGCGCTGCATCGCCATGGTGATTGTTTGGAATGAGCTTGCCAAAGGCGACACGGAGTACGCCGCCGGGCTGGTGGCGTTCAATAGCTTGTTCCAGGTCTTCTTCTACAGCGTCTACGCCTACGTGTTCATCACCGTCCTCCCGACCTGGCTTGGCCTACAGGGCAGCGCCGTCCACGTGACCATTGGTGAGATCGCCAAGAGCGTGTTCGTCTACCTGGGCATCCCGTTCCTGGCCGGGTTCTTCACCCGCCTGATCCTGATCCTTGCCAAGGGCAAGGAGTGGTACGAGAAGCGGTTCGTGCCGCGCATCAGCCCGCTGACGCTGATCGCCTTGCTTTTCACCATCAATGTCATGTTCAGCTTGAAGGGGAATCTGATCGTCACCATCCCGCTCGACGTCGTGCGCATCGCCATCCCGTTGGTGATCTACTTCGTCGTCATGTTCCTCGTCTCGTTCTGGATGGGCCGGCAGATCGGGGCGGACTGCCGAAAGACGACCACGCTGGCCTTCACCGCCGCCAGTAACAACTTCGAGCTGGCGATCGCCGTGGCAGTCGCCGTATTCGGCATCAACTCGGGCGCGGCCTTCGCGGCGGTCATCGGGCCGCTGATCGAGGTTCCGGTGATGATCGGGCTGGTCAATGTGGCCTTTGCCCTTCGGCGACGCTGGTATCCATCAGAGCCTGCCGAGGCCGGAGCGAGTGCAGGTGTCCATTAGCCAGGTCGGCGCGAGCCTCGAGCAGGGCTGCTGTCGCGTGATGGAGACGAACCGCGAATGGGAGAGGGAGATGGGCAGCGGAGGGTCAACCCCTTTGATCGGCTCCTGCGATATCGAGGTCTTCACTCCGCCATGCGACCCCGGCGCCGAGCGGTTCGCGGCGCGGGCCCGTCTGAACACGGATATCTCGGAGGTGCTGCCCTTCCTCAACGCAACCCTGCGCGGCGCGGTCTACCTCCGGGAGGCCAATGCGTTGATCTGGAAGAAGGGAGGCCACAACATCGCCTTCCACGCCTACGAGGTCGCCACCAGCAATGTCGAGGATCGCGACGAGGCCGAGAAAGAGCTCAGGGGGCTGATCGATCTCGTGAACCGAACGTGGAAACGCCGGGCCGAGATCACGCCGGACTTTGAGACCCACCAGCGCCCCAACCCCGTAGCCGTCTTCAGACTGCTACCTCAGACCAACTGCGGGGATTGCGGGGAGGCGACATGCTTCACGTTCGCCCTCAAGCTTGTCGCCTCCCAGAGGAAACTGGGGGATTGTCCGCGACTCATGGCTCCAGACAGTGCCGCGAGCCTTAGCGCGCTGCAGGCTATGATCGCGGACTTCCCCGCAATGCGCTAATCCGCTCAGAGGGAGGATTGAGCTCGACAGTTGGGCGGACATCTCGTATTGGGGAGGTTGACTACGTCAGAACAAGAGAATGAATCAATGAAGGACGCGGTTCGGGATCGCTACGCCCAGATCGCCACCTCAGCGGGCTCTTCATGCTGCGGCGGATCGTCGCCTTGCACGTGTGGCCCGGAGCCCATGGATGCTTCTGAGACGCTGGCATCTCGAATGGGCTACTCCAGCGAGGAACTCGCCGACATCCCCGACGGCGCTAACCTCAACCTCGGGTGCGGCAACCCCAACGCTATCGCTGCTCTGCGGGCTGGCGAAACCGTCCTCGATCTTGGCAGCGGCGGCGGCCTGGATTGCTTCCTGGCCGCGAGACAGGTGGGCGCGTCCGGCAAGGTCATCGGAGTCGACATGACCGCCGAGATGATTGCCCGGGCCAGGGAGAACGCCCGGAAGGGCGACTTCGACAATGTCGAGTTCCGGTTGGGCGAGATCGAGCATCTCCCTGTCGCCGACCAGACGGTGGATGTGATCCTCTCCAACTGCGTGATCAACCTGTCGACCGAGAAGCAGCAGGTGTTCCAGGAAGCGTTCCGGGTGTTGAGGCCCGGCGGGAGGCTGGCCATTTCGGACGTCGTGGCTACCGCGGAGATCCCGTCTGAAATCCGGCAGGACCCTGTTTTGTTCGCGGCGTGCGCGGCGGGTGCCGCCACGATCTCCGAACTGACCACCCTGCTCGAGCACGCCGGTCTTTCGGAGATCCGGATCCGGCCCAAAGACGAGAGCCGCGAGTTCATCCGCGAATGGGTCCCGGGCGTCCACATTGAGGACTACATCGTGTCCGCCACGATAGAAGCGATCAAGCCGACTGTCCAGCCTGGGGCGCCAGTGTCCTAATGGATGCTGCGCTATGCGCAAGGAGGCAACGATGTGTGATTGTGGATGTGAGAGCGACACCCGCTCCTGCTGTGGAGAGGGCTGCGCGTGCCCCTGTCACCATGGCGGCAAGTTCCAGCGGCGCTACCAGACCAAGGCGGAGCAGATCGCCGAACTCGAAACGTGCCTTGGCGAACTGAAGACTGAGGTCCAGGCCGTCGAAGAGCGACTGGCCGACCTGCGGAAGTAGCCCCCAGAGGGAATCGACTCTTGCTTCCAGGTGACCGGGATAGTGATGCCACGCGCCATGAGGAACCGTCGAAGGCTCCCCCTATGGCGCTCTCGGGGGAGGAGGCGAAAGATGGGCAAACCCAAAGGGGACCCCGGCTCCGGGCCTCCGCCGCAGGGACATCTCGGACCTTGCCCGTGCAATGCCGATCCCTTTGCGGGCTTGCCGCCCGAGGTGAGGCCGAAGCCGGAGGTCAGGAAGTCGGACTTGCGCCAGGTCACCTGCCCCGCATGCGGTCTCGAATACTGGACCAACCGCACCACCGACGTCTGCCTCGATTGCCAGAAGACGGGACCGAAGTCGGCACCCCGGGAGGGTTGATGAAGAAGGGGGCGAGCCTTGTCCTGGAAGAGAGCGATGCCATTGAGCTCATCCGAATCCTCCTGGATGAGGATGCGCAAGGGGCTCTCGAGTTCCTCAAGTAGCATTTCAAGGGTAAGGCGAGAGACCTGCTGGAAGGAGGTTGAAAGGTGATGCTCGAGGTATGCCCGGGGCGGGCATCCAAGAAGGGCCCAATGACCTCTTCCGGAGGTGAAGCGCTCCTGGCGACGCCGGCGTCATGCGAGCAGGCCGGAAGCGATCGGATGTTCCTCGGTAGCATTGCCCTCCACAAGACGCTCCCCTGTCTGGCTGAGCCCGGCAAAATCATTGTCGTCGGTCGTCCTTCTTCGTCGCTCGCCCACGTCCTTCTGTACCTAGCTGCCCTCCCCACTGTGATTGCCTTCAATCCGTCCACCGGCGCCCTGACGATTCGGAGGCGTCCGGGATTGATCGCCCTCGACTCGGGGCAGGTCGGCATCACGCAGGTCGCCGACGTCGAGGAGGGCATGCGCCTGCTGGAGGCGTTGACGGAAGCGATCAACGCCACTTGGGAGCACCGACTGGAGCTCGTTCCCGCAACCACCGGCCGGCGAGCACCCCGGCCGCTTGACCTCTGGGAGTTGTTCCCGCGCACGAACTGCAGGCAGTGTGGCGAGGCGACCTGCATGGCTTTCGCCTTCGGCCTGATCCAAGGGGCCCGCTCTCTCAACGCTTGCGCCCCACTCCTCAACGACCCGGAGTCCGGCGAGCCCCTGTCAGCCCTCTCCGGCATGCTGTTGGCCACGGTATTCCGTGTGAGGTGAACCGGCGTCGCCTCACAGCGCCGCGCGCCGCTCGCAGCCAGGCTCGCGGGGACCGGATGGTATAATCCTCCCGTGAACAGGGGCGGCTGGCGGGAGGCGCTGGCGCGCACGCGCCAGGCGACACTAGAACGCCTGGAACGGTTGCTGGGCGCGTCTCAGCTCGCCCCCGGGTTCTGGGACCAGATCGAGGAGGCCTTGCTGGCGGCCGATCTTGGTCCTTCTATGACGCAGGACCTCCTCGATCAAGCACGGCGCGCCTCCGCTGCAGACGGCCTCAGGACCGGCCCCGACGTGCGACGGTGGCTTCGCCGAGAGCTGCTGAGCCGGTTGGGCGAGGCAAGCAAGCCGGAGTGGCAGGACCGGCCAACGGTCGTGCTCGTGGTCGGCGTGAACGGCTCGGGGAAGACCACCACCGCGGCGCGGCTGGCACGGATGTGGCAGCGGGAAGGGCGGTCGATCCTTCTGGCCGCGGCGGACACCTACCGCGCCGCGGCAGGAGAGCAGTTGGAGGTTTGGGGGCAGCGTCTGGGCGTCGACGTGATCTCGGGCCAACCTGGGGGCGATCCTGGAGCCGTCGTTTACGACGCGGTCCAGGCTGCCCTGTCCCGCAAGAGCGACGTCTTGATCGTCGACACCTCGGGGCGGATGCACACGCATCACAACCTGATGGAGGAGCTGCAGAAGGTCCGCCGGGTCTGCCGGAAGCTGATCCCCGGCGCACCCCACCAGGTCCTCCTGGTCATGGACGCAACGACCGGACAGAACGGCCTCTCGCAGGCGCAGGCCTTCAAGCAGGCAGTCGGCGTGACCGGGGTTGTCCTGGCGAAGCTGGATGGGTCCGCCCGCGGCGGGGTTGGCCTGGCCATCCAGTCGGACCTCGGACTCCCCATCCGCTACGTTGGCCTGGGGGAGGGCTTGGACGACCTTCGGCCCTTCGACCCGCAAGCCTATGTCGACGGGTTGCTGACGCAGGAAGCGGTGTGAGGCTGCCGACCCGAGGAAGGATCTCGCCCCGGGTTCCGCGTTGGCCACGCGGCCCGGACTGGCCAGGTGAAACATGGAAGATATCATCAGCGGGTTAGGAGACGTTCGCTCCCGGATCGATGACCTCCTGGTGCGCCTTTGACTTCCCCGCCCGCGAAGCCAAGCTGGCTGAGCTAGAGGGTCTGTCTGAGGACGCCACGCTCTGGAACGACCCCGAACAAGCCCAGGAGACGATGCGTCAGCTGGCCCACCTGCGAGAGGAGGTGCAAGGGTGGCGCGCCCTCCGGCAGCGAGCCGCCGACGCCCTTGAGCTCGCCGTCCTCGAGGACGAGTCGTTGAGGCCGGAGATCGAGCAGGAGTGGCACGCCATCGAGGCCGAGATCGGCCGACGAGAGATGGCGGCGCTGCTCTCAGGTCCCTATGATCGAGATGATGCGATCCTCGCCGTCCACGCCGGCGCAGGAGGGACGGATTCGCAGGACTGGGCCGCCATGCTGCAGCGCATGTACCTGCGCTGGGCGGAGAAGCGCGGCTACAAGACCGAGATTCTGGACCAGACCGCAGGCGAAGAGGCGGGCATCAAGAGCGCGACCATCGCCATCGATGGCGAGTTCGCCTACGGCTACCTGAAGGCGGAGAAAGGGGTCCACCGGCTGGTACGCCTCTCCCCGTTCGATTCGGCCCACCGGCGGCACACCTCGTTCGCACTGATCGAGGCCTACCCTCAGGTGCCGCGGGGTGACGAGCTGGTGGTCAATCCTTCCGATCTGCGGATCGACACCTTCCGCTCAGCAGGCGCCGGCGGGCAGAACGTCCAAAAGAACGAAACCGCCATACGGATCACCCATCTCCCGACCGGCATCGTCGTGACGTGCCAGAACGAACGCTCACAGACCCAGAACAAGGAAAACGCCCACAGGGTCCTGAGAGCGCGCCTGCTTGACCTCCGCCGGCAACAGCAGGAAGAGGAGATGGCCCAGATCAAGGGGGAGCACGTCAAGGCCGAATGGGGAAGCCAGATACGCTCGTACGTGCTCCATCCCTACCAGATGGTCAAAGACCATCGCACGGACCAGGAGACGGCCAACACTGGCGCCGTCCTGGACGGCGACCTCGACGCCTTCATCGAAGCCTACCTGCGCGCGACGATCGGCCCTCAGAGCCCATCCGCCACCTCGGGGTAGACATCCGAGGGACGGGAGGGTCCGCCCGCCTTGATTCTGGGGCACCGTCAATCTCGCCGCCCCCATGTTCAATCCGGCCCGTGCAGGGCCCAGGTCGGGAGAGACGTCTGCGCGGCGGACAAGGCCCGCCCCGGGCGCCTCAACCTAGATGCCGGCCCAGGAGGGTCACCTGCTTCTCGCGTTGTGCCTCACGGGGACTTCAGCTTGTCGGAGAACGCGGCTTCGGGTATAATCCGGGTTCGCACTCGAAGGAGACAAGTTCATGCGTGAACCCCTCAGTCTGGCGATGATCATCATCTCCATTGCCCTGATCGCGGCCATCCTCCTCCAGAGCAAGGAGGCGGGGCTGGGCGGACTTACTGGGCAGGATTTCGGCGGCTCCGGTTTCCACGTCCGACGCGGGATAGAGCGCCTGCTCTTCAATGTCACCATAGGCTTGTCCGCCGTCTTCTTCATTCTGGCGGTTGTCACCGTTATCCTCGTCGGCTAGAGTTCAATTCCCTTGATCCCCCGCCCGCTTCGGCGGTTGTTCAAATGCGCGACATCCGTTGGCAACTGCTGATCGCTATTGGCGGCCTGATTCTAGTAATCGGCCTCCTGCTTGGACAGACGCCTGAGCTGCAGACGGCGGCACCGCAGCCCGTGCGCGGCGGCTCCTACACCGAGGCACTGGTCGGCCCCCTCGTCCGCCTGAACCCGGTACTCGACATCTCCAACCAGGCCGACCGAGACGTCGACCGGTTGCTGTACTCAGGTTTGGTCCGCTTCGACGATCGGGGACTTCCCGTCCCAGACCTGGCCGAGAGCTGGGCCGTATCGGCCGACGCCACCCTGTACACCTTCACCCTGCGCTCCGATGCGGTTTGGCATGACGGCGTCCCGGTCACCTCCGACGATGTCATCTACACCTACTCCAAGCTGGAGGATACCAGCTACCTTGGCCCCACGGATCTGGGGGAGATGTGGCGACAGATCCGGGTGGTCCGGCTCGACGAGCATACGGTCCAGTTCCAACTGCCAGAGCCCTTTGCCCCGTTCTTCGACTACATGGCGCAAGGATTGCTGCCGGACCACTTGCTCCGCGGTGTGAGCGCCGCCGACCTCGTGGACCATCCCTTCAACCTCCAGCCCATTGGCACCGGACCCTTCCGCTTCGAGAGCTACCTGGTTGAAGACGGTGCGCTCCGAGGGGTGAGCCTGGTTTCCTTTCCCGATTACTACGGCGAGAAGCCATACCT
>CAYQUY010000085.1:0-9182 GCA_964420755.1 uncultured Anaerolineaceae bacterium | reverse complement strand
GGTCGTGGTGAGCGATCGCGAGCAGAAGGATGTCGATGCGGTGGCAGACGAGATCAAGGCCGCCGGCGGGGAAGCCCTGGCTGTCGCGGCCCACGTTGGCCGCTTGGACCAGCTCGAGGCGCTGGTGAGGCGGACGGTGGAGGCCTTTGGGCGGGTGGATGTGATGGTCAACAACGCCGGCATCAACCCGCACTTCGGCCCGCTGCTCGCCGCCGACGAGGGCACGGTGGAAAAGACCCTTGACGTCAACTTGAAAGGTGTCTGGAGGGGGTGTAAGGCCGTTGCGCCGCAGATGGAGAAGCAGGGTGGCGGCAAGATCATCAACATGGCCTCGGTCGGCGGGTTCCGGCCAGGACCCGGTTCGGGCCTCTATGGCATCTCCAAGGCAGGGGTGATCCTGCTGACCGAGATACTGGCGGTAGAACTGGGCCCGGCCAACATCCAGGTCAATGCCATCGCGCCGGGTCTGGTCAAGACTCGCTTCAGCCAGGCCCTGTGGCAGACGCCGGAGACTGCTGAGCAAGCCTTGCGCAGCTTGCCGGCGCGCCGCTTCGGCGAGCCGGAAGAGGTCGCCGAATTGGCGCTCTACCTGGCCTCTCCGGCCTCGGATTTCGTCGCCGGGTCGGTCTTTGTGGTGGACGGCGGCCAGAGGGTGGTGCCACCCTTGGTCTAGAAGAACAGCCACGCGATTCGACCGCAGGCTCACTGGCAGATCCGTCGGCTAGAGGCGTGGATCGAAAGCCGCCCGACCGCTCAGAAAGGGGTAATTATCGGAAGAAACGCAAACGCCTCATCTGCAACGAGATGGAAGGCAGTGTCGAACGATTGCCGAAGAGACAGTTGAGGAGGCTCTAGAATGATGAAGAGAGGATCGCCCAAGCTGACAGCCAGCGTTCACATGATCGTAGCGCTGACCCTGTTGGCTGCTCTGGCCGCGTGTGGGCCAGCGGCAACCGAAGCCCCGTTGCCGACGCAAGCGCCACCGGTCGCTGCGACGCAAGCGCCAGCGCCGACGGAAGTGCCGCGCCAGAGGCACCCCCGACCATCAAGATCGGTGCCGTCATCGACGTGACCGGACCTCTGGCGGGCTTCGGAGCCGAGTTCTCGTGGGCCTTCGACTACGCTGAAGAGGTCTTCAATGCCGATGGCGGCGTCTATGTCGCCGAGTACGACGCAAGGATCCCCATCGAGGTTCTACTTGGCGATCACTCGGCCGACGAACAGAAGGCTGTCACGGAAATGGAATACCTGGCTTCGCAGGGGGTGAATGTGTTCACCGGCTCCACCGCCATCATGCCCTTGGGGCAGGTGGTTGCCGAAAGGGTCGGGATCCCGATCGTGATAGCCAACGGTTCGACGACCGGTCCGTTTGCCCAGGGCATGAGGTACGTCTTCAGTACGTCCTGGATGAACAACGAAATGGCCACCTGGCCGTTCCTGCTGAGCGCTTACCTAGATCCCACGTGGACGCCCACCATCGGTTTTATGGAAGAACAGAATCTGATGGGCATCGACTACGGCTACTACTTCCGGCAGGAATGCATCACGCGTCAGGCCAACTGTGTCATCCAGGGGTACCAGAGGTTCGCCGGCGACTTCAGCACCCAGATCCTGGCCTTCCAGGACGCCGGCGTTGACTTCGTGTACGCGCCGATGATCGGCCCGGACGGGATGAAGTTCTGGACGCAGATGCAGGAGCTTAATTTCGTCCCCAAGGCGATTCTGCAACTGATCGCCCCCGCAGATCGGAGGAGCTGGGTGACGTTGCCGGAGTTTGACTACGTCATCACCACCAATGACTACCACTGGGCTACAGGATACCCGGGGGCGGCGGAGTTTGATACGGCGTACCAGGCAGACCACAATGGCGAGCATGCTACGGAGCTCGCCGGCGACGGCTATGCTGCGATTCAGATCATCGTGGATGCCATCGAGCGAGCCGGCACGTTGGACCCTGTTGCGCTCAGAGATGCCATCGCCGCAACCAACATGACGACGATCAAGGGCCCGATCCAGTTCAACCCGAATGGCACGCCCATCCGGCCGTACTTCGCCGTGCAGTACATCGGTGGGGTGGAAACGATCATTTGGCCCGCCGAGATGAGGGAAACAGCTCCGGTCTTCCCCTTCCCGGCATGGACAGATCCAAATAGATAGCCAAGTGGACGAGAGTCCCAAGCACACCCCAAGGTGTGCTTGGGACTCCCCATCGTCCGCTTTCAGATGACAGGGGAGGAGGGTAGGCCTCTGTCAGGTGAAGAACCATGATGGTTCTTGAAGTACAGAACATCAACATGGATTTCGGCGGTTTGATGGCGCTTGCCGATGTCAGCTTCATCCTTGAAGAAGGAAGTATTCTTGGTCTCATCGGTCCTAATGGATCAGGCAAGACCACTCTGTTCAATGTGATCACGGGTTTCCTGAAGCCTACGTCGGGGAAAGTGATTTTCGGCTGTGAAGACATCACTGGACATGCTCCCTACAAGGCGTGCAAAGCAGGGATCGCCAGGACGTTCCAGTTGAGCCGAACTTTCGGCAGCATGACGGTGTTGGACAACGTGGCCATCGGCCGAATGAACGGGAGAGATCCACTGAACGGGATGAAACGAGCAAGGGCAGAAGCGGAGGCGATTCTGGAGCTCACCGGCCTGAAAGAGAAGCGTCTGATGAAGTCGGGGGTCCTGGGGATCGTCGACCGCAAGAGGGTGGAGGTCGCCCGCGCCCTGGGTGCGAGGCCGAAGCTGCTCTTGTTGGACGAGATGATGACCGGGTTGAACCTGAAAGAGATCGAAGATGTCATGCGGCTGGTGCAGGAGATCAGGGACTCGGGGATCACCGTCGTCGTCGTCGAGCATGTCATGAAGGCCGTCCTGGGAATCTCAGACCGGGTGATGGTGCTAAACGCTGGCAAGAAGATCTTCGAGGGCACACCCCACGAGGTGATCAATGATCAGCAGGTCATTGAGGCCTACCTCGGGGAGTACCAGAATGCTTGATATCCAGAGCATCGACGTCTACCACGGGGACCTTCAGGCGCTGCGCAGCGTCTCTTTGACCGTCGCCGATCACGAGATCGTCACCGTCGTGGGCTCGAACGGCGCCGGGAAGAGCACGCTGCTCAGGAGCATCACCGGCTTGCTGCGGCCCGCGGCCGGTGTGATCAACTTCAACGGGGTGGATCTGACCAAGGAGCCGGTGCACAGGATCGTGGAGCACGGGATCTGCATGGTCCCCGATGAGCGGAAAGTGTTCGCGGAAATGAGCGTTCTGGAGAACCTGGAAATGGGCGCCTTCTGCCGCGAGGCCCGGCAGGCCCGGCAGGCCACCCTGAGCTGGGTCTATCAGATCTTCTCCGTACTCGAGTGCCGCAAGAGCCAGCTGGCCGGCACGTTGAGCGGCGGGGAGCAGAAGATGCTGCTTATTGCCAGGGCGCTCATGTCTCGGCCGAAGCTGCTGCTCATTGACGAGCTCTCCCTCGGGCTGGCCCCCTTGCTGGTGCAGAGCCTGTTCCGGACGCTGAAGCAGCTGCACGAATCCACGGAGATCGCCATCGTCCTTGTGGAGCAGAACGTTCGTGCGGCGCTCGAACTGGCGCATCGAGGCTACGTGATTGAGAACGGCGGGATCGTGGCGCAAGGCAAGGCGCATGACTTGCTGAACAGGAAAGACATCAAGGACGCATATTTCGGCGTCACGCTCAAGGCGTGAGCTGCGACTGAAAAGGCGGACCACGTCAGATGGGCAACCTACCCCAGATCCTGGCTTATGGCGTCATTCTCGGCGTGTTCTATGGCCTGGTGACCATTGGGCTTTCTCTGCTCTTTGGGGTCATGAAATACCTGAACATTGCCCACGGCTCCTTCATGATGCTCGGGGGCTACGCATGCTACTGGCTCTTCACCCTCTGGGGCTTTGACCCCGTCCTCTCGATCCCTCTGGTGATGGTGCTGATGTTCCTGGTCGGCGTCCTCCTTTACCGGGTGTTGTTCTCCACCCTCAGCAAGGTTTCGGAAGAGCGCCGCATCAACAGCTCCCTGATCATGGCCTTTGGCCTGATCCTGATCCTGGACAACAGCGCCATCGCCCTGTGGACCACCAACATCAAGATCCTGAGCACCTCCTACACCAGCACGATGTTCGACGTCCTCGGTGTCCGCATCCCTCTAGCCGGATTGATCGTCATGGGCGTGACGATTCTGGCCATTCTTGCTCTGTACCTCTTTCTCAGCAGGACCTTCCTGGGGAAGTCGATCCGGGCCGCAGCCCAAGACTGGGAGGCAGCCAGCCTGCTGGGTGTCAACATCGACCGGACGTACATGATCTGCTGCGGCATCAGCTTGGCGCTGGCCGGATTGGCCGGGACTAGCTTCACCCTCATGTATCCTCTCGGTCCTGACGTCGGCTTGCGCTGGGTGACGTACGCGATGGTTGTCATGGTCCTGGCCGGGATGGGGAACATCAAGGAGGTGTTCCTGGCCGGCCTGATCATGGCCATCGTGGAGCAGCTGAGCTCTGTGGCGATCGGTGGCGAGTTCCGAGGCATTGCCAGCCTTGCCGTGTTTCTGTTGATCCTGATCTTCAGACCACAGGGGTTGTTCAAGAAATGAGCGCCAGCCGACAAGCGGACCGCGGTAGGGCTCTGAAAATCGGGGGTCTGATTGTCGTCGCCCTGGCGGTCACGATCATCCCTCTGGCAAGAGACCTCGGTGATTACGTCCTGACCCTCCTGGTGTCGTTGCTGGTCTTCGTCAGCCTGAGCGAGAGCTGGAATCTCATGGCAGGCTATGCGGGTCAGGTCAACCTGGGCCTGGCTGCGTACTTCGGCATTGGGTCCTTGTTCTACATGCTGGTCATTGTGAGAGGGGCGCCCGTGTTCGTGTGCCTACTGGTTGGTGGTCTGGCCGGGACCGTGCTGTCCTGTGTCATCGGTCCCCCAACGCTTCGCCTGAGGGGCGCCTACTTCGGGATCGGCACCATGGCCTTGGCCGAAGTGGCAAGGCTAGTGTCGACCACGCTGTATGCGCTGCCTTTCTGGTCGCCACCCTCATACTGGGCAACCTTCACCACGCTCAAGAGCTACTACATCGCCTTGGCGGTGGCCGTCGCAACCCTGGTGGTTGCCTATGTTGTGACCCATTCTCGATTGGGCTTGGTGCTCCAGGCGATTCGGGATGACGAGGACGCCGCCAACGCCTCAGGTATCAACCCGGCCAAGTACAAGATGATCGTGTTCATGATCAGTTCCTTTCTGGCCGGTGTGGCCGGAGGCGCTCTCAGCTTCTACCGCGGCAATGTCAATGTCCCCGGCATGTTCGATTTCCAATGGACGATCGGCTCTATCGTGTCCGTGACGATCGGCGGTTGGGGCACACTCGGCGGGCCCATCCTGGGCAGCACGATCTTCGTCCTGCTTCGGGAGCTCTTCGGGCGCACCCTGCCGACGGTCTACCTGGTCGTAACCGGCTTTGTGTTCGTTCTGGTGATCGTATTCCTGCCCGACGGGCTGATCAGCATTGGAGCGTTGATCCGCAAGGCCCTGGCTTCGCGTGCCAAGAAGACGAAGGCCCCTCGAGCTCTGGAGGGGGGAGGCCCGTGAGTCCGTGGTCAGGTGGATCGGTCGAGAACAACCCTGTCTCTACATGTGTTTCGCGAGTGAACCAGCCACGTCGCGCCGCGTTGTTTCTGGTAAACGTCTAGGCTCCTGTCGACGCGCCGGTGTCGAGAGGTATCTAGCGCCAACCCGGATGGGGACGTACTTTCGTCACGGAAAGCGCGGACAGGCCCCGTCAGGAGTGTGAGTATCGGGTTGCAACGGGCCGCGCGCTGGAAACCGACCCAGGAGGACCCGAACTCGGAGGGTGTTGCGAAATGGCAAAGCTAAAGACCATCAAACTGAGCGAGCCCAACAAGGAACGGGGATTGCCGCTCATGAAGACCCTCGCGGTGAGATGCTCGGCCCGGGAGTGGTCTGATCGAGACCTGCGCTTGCAGGATATGTCCGACCTCTTATGGGCTGCAAACGGCATCAACCGACCCGAGGAGAAGAAATGCACTGCGTCCTCGGCCCAGAACGCGCGGGACATCGACGTCTATCTCTTCATGAAAGACGGCGTCTACCGATATGATGCCGATGCTCATGCCCTGGCGCCCGTGCGGGCGAGCGACTTCAGGTCGCAGATCATGATGACACCGCCTCCCAGACCCAAGGAAGCAGGCGGTCCCCCGCCTCCTCCGCCGCCACCGCCCTCCAACCCTCCCATACAGATCGTTCTGGTATCCGACACCTCCCGTTTCAAGTTCGGACCGCCGGAGTTGAAGCCTGAATGGGGAGCGATTGATGCCGGGATCGTCTCGCAGAACATCTCGCTGTTCTGCGCGGCTACAGGGCTCATGACCAGGCCGCGCGCCTCGATGGACAAGGAAGTGGTGAAGAATCTGCTGAAACTCAGTGACGCCCAACACGTGTTCTTGAATCATCCGATAGGGTATTCAAAATAGCATGACGGATTCCGAGGCGTGCTGTCTGCCCTTGTGCCCGTGAGACCTGGTGGATGGGAGGCCCAATGATGTGTGCGCCCGTGGGGCGGCATCATCGAAAAGACCAGGTTCGAGAGGACCTGGTTCGTTTTGACTGACCAGAGGCGAAGCGCATGCTGGCGTCTCGCGAAGGAGATCGGGAGATGACAATCGTTACGCCGGAACAGTACATCGCAAGTCTCAGGGACGGTCGAGTGGTCTACTGCGAGGGAGAGAGGGTTAAGGACGTTACCCAGCACCCAATCCTGAAGATATGTCGGGATTGGATGGCCATGGACTATATCCTCCAGCAGGATCCTCGTTTCCAGGATCTCGTCACGGAGAAGAACGAAGAAGGAGAGCGGGTGAGCTTCGCCCTGATGCCTCAGAGGAGCAAGCAGGATCTTCTCAGGTTGAGGGAGATCGTGAAGCTCTGGGCGCGGGTCACCTTTGGAAAGCCGCCCGGGGCCAAGTTCGTCGCCAAGGACGGCTTGAATTCCCTGACCGTGGTCAGTCAGAGGGTCGATAAGAAGCATGGCACGAACTACGCTGAGCGTGTCGAGGCGTTCCGCCGGCACTTGCAGAAGATCGACGGCGCATTCGCCATGGCCATGACCGATGTCAAGGGCGACCGACGTCTCCGACCCTCACAGCAGCAGCCGCACAAGGACTACTATGTCCGCATCGTTGAGGAACGAAAGGACGGCATCGTGGTCCGGGGCGCGAAGACGCATATCAGTCAAGCGCCCCTGTGCAATGAGATCCTGGTCACGCCCTGCCGGGCGATGCGCGAGGACGACAAAGACTACGCGGTCGCGTTCGCCTGTCCGGTCAACGCGAAGGGCGTCACGCTCATTTGCGCTGAACCGGAGGTCCGGGGGCCAGGGGACATCTTTGATCATCCCATCAGCGCCAGCGTATACATCAATGACGCCACCATCGTCTTTGACGATGTCTTCGTCCCCAACGAGAGAGTCTTTCTGAAGGGGGAGTGGGAGTTCGCCGGGGAGGTTGCGTACATGTTTGCGAACTTCCATCGCCTCAGTGCAGAAACCTACAAGGCGATGGAGCTCGAGATCTTCACCGGAGCCGCCGCGTTGATGGCCGAGTATAACGGGGTGGAGCAGGCCTCCCACATTCGCGATGAGCTGACCTGGCTCGTCATGTTCACCGAAGCGACCGAGGTCATGGGCCGGGCGGCGGTGGAGTACTGTGTGTCGGAGCCCGACTCGGATCTGGTCTACCCCAACCCCATGTACGCCAACATCTGCAAGTTCCACTTTGCCGACAACTGGCATCAGGCAACCAAGTATATTCAGGACATCGCCGGCGGCATTGTGGCAACCTGTCCTTCGTCGAGAGACTATTCGAATCCTGAGACGCACGACATGCTAGAGAAGTACCTAGGTGGCAAGGCGGGCATCCCCACCGAGCACAGGATTCGCTTGGTCAAGCTGATAAGGGACCTTACCTCATCCTACGAAGACGTCCTGACAATCCATGCCGAGGGCTCCCTCGCGGCACAGAAGCTTTCTGTATACGTCTTGGCCGACTTTGAACGGTACAAGGCGGCGGCGAGAAGAGCAGCCAGGATCAAGGACGGGACGAAGCATCCAATCTTCGATCAGCTCCCCGACTTCCCTCCGAAGCTGTAGGAAGTGGAGTCATTCTGCTCGGAGGTGAACCCCTGATCTGCGTCGGCGGTCAACATCCTCGCGTTCTCCTTGGATCCGTTCTTTGTGGGGTCCCATCTATCGACACGCGCCGCCTGCGCGCCGTCGGGGCGAGGTGAAGCGGTGAGGGTGTTGCTGGGATCCGGCACACCAGGTTTGTATTGTCGGGGATCTCCGGAATCGGCGCGTCCCTAGGCCTGCCCTCCGTGATGCGTTTGCAGCTGCAGCGGAAGCGTAGGACGCGAACCCAAGAGGAGGCTTACCGATGGCAAGTGATACACGATTCAGCAGGCTCCTGGAGCCGGGGCAGATCGGCTCGGTGCGGACCAAGAACCGGATCCTGAAGACAGGCTCAACGCTGGGTTTCTACCCTTGGGAAGATGGTCAAATCCAGCAGAAGGTCATCGACAGCTATGAGGTGATAGCCAAGGGCGGTGCTGGCCTTGTGACCGTGGGAGCTGCTCCGCTGGGGGTTCCGCCTGGCGTAGGATACCTGTTGAGCGATGACAAGTATCTCCCGCGTATGACCATGCTCGCGGAGGCCATTCGCAGACACGGTTGCCCGGCGTTCGTCCAGATGTTTCATCTGGGCCCCATGCTGCCCCCGTTCCTCGTGGCTGCAGGGGTGAAACCGGTCGCCGCCTCCGCGCTGAGCAAGGCGGAGCTTCCCCTCCCACACCTCTCCGCCACTCACGAGCTCAGCGTCACCCAGATCGGGGAGATCGTGGCGCAGTTCGGCGATCAGGCGGGAAGGATCATGCGAGCGGGATTCCAGGGCATCGAGCTGAACGCTGGCTGCAACCATCTGCTGAACAGCTTCCTGTCCCGCGCCTGGAACAAGCGTCAAGACGCCTACGGTGTCGGCACCCTGGAGACCCGGGCACAGATCGTCGTGGACATCATCAAGGGAGTGAAGCGGGTCAACGGGAAGGATTTCGTGATCGTTGGCCTGATCAACGGCGCCGAGCCGGGATTGGAGAACGGGCTGACTCC
>CAYQUY010000084.1:0-9221 GCA_964420755.1 uncultured Anaerolineaceae bacterium | reverse complement strand
AACTCACGTTGGCTCAAGACCGGGTCAACCATCCGACTCGACCGTACCCTCGACACCCTCCTTGGGACCGGCTACCGCCCTGCCAGCCTGGTCACGGAACCGGGACGGTTCAGCCACCGCGGCGGCATCCTCGACCTGTGGCCGCCGGCGGAGCCTCTCCCGGTCCGGATCGAGCTCTTCGGAGACGAGATCGACTCGATGCGCCGATTCGAGCCCTCGTCTCAGCTTTCCACCGACCCCCTGGAGAGCGTGCTGGTCTCCCCGGCACGCGAGGGCATGCCCAGGCTGTACCAGCAGGCTTGGGATGAGCTTCTGCCTGACCCGGAAGCCGCAGACACAGCCCAAAGGGAACCGCTCCTCGAGTTCTTCCTCCCCCTGATGAATGCCCCTTCCGGTGGCCTGATCGATTTCCTGCCCCCGGAGGCGCTGGTCCTGTTCGAGGACGAGTCGGCATTCGAGACCGCGGTGGGTGAACTGGAAGAGCAGGCCGTCGGCCTCCGGCGCGAGCAGGTCCAAACGAGCCTTCTCCCCAAGGATTTCCCCGTACCCTATCTCACCTGGGCCGAGATCCGGGACGGGCTGAGCGAGCTGCAGGTTGTCGATCTGGGCCTGGGGGAGGCCATGGCCTCCGAGGAGCACCCCCTCGAGAGCTCCTTTGCGCCCGGGCCTCGGTTCGGTGGTCAACTCCGGCCGGTCCTGGAGTTCCTGAGCGACCGGCGCAGCCAGCACGAGGCGACGGTTGTGGTCAGCCGCCAGGTGCCACGGCTGGCTGAACTCTGGGCGGAGGGAGGGACGCCCCAGCGGGTCGTGGACCACGTTCCGCAGGAGCTACTCCCTGGCGACCTGCACTTCATCCAGGGAGCGCTTTCCGAAGGCTGGGAGCTCCACCTCCGTCCTTCCGGCCGGTTTCACCTTCTGACCGATGCTGAGATCTTCGGCTGGGGGCGGCCGCGCCCCAGACCTCAAACCCGTGTGACCGCCGCTTCCCCCGAGAACGCCTATGCCGACCTGCGGGCCGGCGACTGGGTGGTCCATGTTGACTACGGGATCGGCCGCTTCGGCGGACTGCTCGAACGCACTCTTGACGGCTTTCCCCGCGAATTCCTGCTGATCGAGTACGCCGACGGGGATCAGCTCTTCGTCCCGATCCATCAGGCAGACCGAGTCACCCGCTACGTGGGCGTCGACGAGAACCCACCCACGCCTTCCCGCCTGGGCACCCAGGAATGGGAGCGCACCAAGGGGCGAGCCAAGGAAGCGGTCGAGCAAGTGGCAAGGGACTTGCTCGAGCTATACGCCAGGCGGATGACCGTCCCCGGCCATGCTTTCCTGCCTGACAGCGCGTGGCAAGGAGAGCTTGAGGCGTCCTTCCCCTACGTTGAAACCGAAGACCAGCTGAAGGCCATTGAGGCGGTCAAGAGGGATATGGAGCGCGCTCGCCCGATGGATCGCCTGATCTGTGGCGATGTGGGCTACGGCAAAACGGAGGTCGCTCTCCGGGCCGCCTTCAAGGCGGTGATGGGCGGCAAACAGGTGGCCATGCTCGTCCCCACGACGGTCCTGGCCCAGCAGCACTTCGACACCTTCCGCGAGCGCCTGGCTGCCTTTCCGGTCCAGGTCGAGATGCTATCCCGTTTCCGCAGCCGGGCAGAGGCGGAGGTGATCCTCAAGCGCCTGGTAAAGGGCGAGATCGATATCCTCATCGGCACGCACCGACTGATTCAGCCCGATGTCATCTTCAAGGATCTGGGATTGCTCATCATCGACGAGGAGCAGCGCTTCGGCGTCACCCACAAGGAGTTCCTCAAGCAGATGCGGACCGAGGTCGACGTGCTGACGCTGACGGCCACACCCATCCCTCGCACGCTGCACATGGCCCTGACGGGGGTGCGCGACGTCTCGACGATCAACACACCCCCGGAGGAGCGGCTCCCGATCATCACCCAGGTGGGCCCCTACGACCCGCGCCTGGTCCGCCAGGCCGTCTTGCGAGAGTTGGATCGCGACGGCCAGGTCTTCTTCGTCCACAACCGGGTGCAGACCATCGAGGCCATGCGGCAGCGGCTGGAGCGGCTTCTGCCCGAGGCCCGGATTGCGGTGGCCCATGGCCAGGTGCACGAGCGAGAGCTCTCGCAAGTCATGGAGCATTTCAACGCCGGCGAGATAGACGTCCTCCTCAGCACCTCGATCATCGAGTCGGGACTTGACATCCCCAACGCCAACACCCTCATCGTCGACCGGGCTGACACATTCGGCCTCGCCCAACTCTACCAGCTGCGGGGCCGGGTGGGCCGGGGAGCGGCCAGGGCCTACGCGTACTTCTTCCGCCATCCCCGCTTCCGGCCCACCGAAGAAGCCGCCGAGAGGCTGGAGACGATCGCCGAGCATACCCAGCTCGGCTCCGGCTACTCCATCGCCATGCGGGACCTGGAGATGCGGGGCTCGGGCGAGCTGCTGGGCACTCGCCAACACGGCCACATCGCCGCCATCGGCTTCCACCTGTATACACGCCTGCTGGCCCAGGCCGTCCGCCGCCTGAAAGGCAACGGACGAGCACCGGATCTGCCCGGCGCGATCGAACTCCCTCCGGTGAGCATCGACCTGCCCCTCTCCAGCGCCATCCCCGCAGACTACGTCGCCGACCGGGACCTCCGTCTCCAGCTCTACCGGAGGCTGGCCGAGCTGCGCTCCGAGGCGGAGCTGGAGGCCCTGGCCACAGAGTTCGGGGACAGGTTCGGGCCGACGCCTGCCGAGGTTGAGAACCTGCTCTACCAGCTCCGGCTGAAGATCCTAGCGGCACAGGCGGGGGTAGAGGCCATCTCGGTCGAGAACGGCCAGGTCTTCCTCCTGTTCCCGGATCCGGAAGGCACCAAGGAGATCCCCGACTTCGGGCCCGACGTGCGGCGGAGCAAGCGCGGACTGTGGCTGAGCCGCCAGGGAACGAGCGAATGGAGGCTCCGGCTGCTGGAGGTCCTGCAAGCGTTAGCCTCCCTTCCGCGCCAGTAGAGGATCCCCCCGGGGGCCCGCCGCCTTATGCTACAGGGAACTCTCCCCAGGTTCGATGCCCGCCTCGCCGGATAATGTTGACCAGCTGTCGTGAGCCAAAGTCGTCCGCGCTGCACCGCAAGCGCTCATTGGCCTCGATCGGGATGGAGCGAGCCCCGGCGAGACGCCGGGGCTCGCGGACGCAGAGCATGCCCGACCAACGACATGGCCAAGCCCTCGGCGGGGGTTCGCCGGAACACCCGCCCGGCCGAGGCCGGACCTGCCCGGTGGGAACACCTCGCACGCCTTTCGGATCTATATGCGCAGTCGTTCTCTAGCGTGCTGACGGGCGCGCACCCAACTCGGGCCTTTGAGGGAGAACGAAGAATCGCACCGTCAGCCAGTCGATGAAGCCGGGAGCAACACCATTCAGGGCCACGGCCGGCCGCAGGATGGCAGGGATCACCAAGCTCGGCCGGGGTCTGAGGATCAACCCCGCGATCGCCTCCCCCACCTCCGCCGCGGTCAACTGCAGCCACCTCGGCGTCGTGATGGGGGTCTTTCTCCGTTCCACTCCATCATTTGCGAAGTCCGTGCGAACGGGTCCTGGGCATAGAACAGAGACACGTATTCCCCAGGGCTGGACCTCGCGGCGCAGCCCTTCGCTGAAGCCTCTCAGGCCGAATTTCGAGGCGCTGTATACGCTGTAGGTGGGAGGGGCGATCAGCGCCGCCACGGAGGCCACATTGAGGATGTGCCCCTCTCGGCGGGCCATCATGGCCGGCAGGACGGCTCTCGCCATCAGAATCGGCCCCAGCAGGTTCACCTCGATCTGCGCCGCCACCTGCGTCACCGGGTCCAGCTTCTCCAGCCAGTCGAGCCTTCCGATCCCGGCATTGTTGACCAGGATGTCAATCCGGGCGAAGCGATCCAGGCCGGCCCGTACCGCGTCTTGCACGGACTCGCGATCGCTCACATCAAGCCGGAGGGGCAGCGCGGGCACTCCCGGGTTCTCCAGCTCCAGCCTCGCACTCAGCCTCTCCAGCAACTCGAGACGCCGGGCTGCCAGGATCAGGCCGCAACCCCGGCGAGCCAACGCATGAGCCGTAGCCTCCCCGATTCCTGCGGAAGCGCCCGTGATCAGGGCAACCTTGCCACGTAACCCGTCAGAGGCAGTCTCATGATGAGACATTGAGCAAAGCCTTTCTAGTTGCTTCGAAAGCCAACTCAACATCGGTGTCAGTGCCTTCCAGGGAAGCAATTGCTTTCAGCGCCATCGTCCTTCTGCGATGTCCAACTGATCTGAGGACTTGATTGGACCACCGATTCTTGACCAATGTGTGTGTGACGCCGAATAGACGGTCGACTTCATCTACTGTGTTGCATTGGGCTGGACCGACAAGCACCACACCCCCATCTCAGATCACCCGAGCCGCTTAGCCAGAGCTTGAGTGAAGAAGTCTCCATGCCATTCATAGATCACGTTTTCCACAAGGCATTCCTCAATCTGGCGCGGCGAGAAGCCGGACATCGTGAATGCCAGCGTAGGAGCCTAGCCACCGAGCCTGAAGGGGTCTGCAATCCCCAAGAGCTTTCTTACCGGGGCCCGCTTCATGCGGGCTGCCAACCTCTTGAACAGAGCCGCTTCGCATTCCGTGATTGTATCCATGGCGGTTCTTGAGTTCAGCCGACGCCCGGTGACGTTGGGCAATCGATCTACGTGCGTCGCGGCATCCTTGTTTCCGATGTCGGCCAACGACTGCCGGAGCACTACTCGCTCCCGACAACTGCTGGTTGGATTTCCTCAACCAGCGATTCCGTGCCTTGCGTGGGATTGTCGCATTCGGCAATGTCGCGAAAGGACCCGAATGTCCTCCTTGTCGGGACGGACTCGATGTCGGTGTACCTCTTGAATGCTTGTCGAATATGCCCCATACTATATATCGTTCCGCTGGAAGGCCGTGAAACGAATCGGGGGCATACTGGGAAAGAGAGGTATTCTCTACCTGCCGGCTTCCCACGCGATCCGGTCCGGATTCCGTCGATGCGGGCGTCGTCAAGTACAAGCAGGACCCGACAGGGGTCAGTCCTGATGTCGAAACAGTTGACAAGAACACGGTCATCATATCGGCCATAGACCTATTTAGACAGGAGCGCTTCGCATGTCGCTACGCATAAGAATCCTTGACAAGGGGACGGTCGACCAAATCATCGACGAAGCCCTGGGCGTCCTCCAGGATCCCGGGGTCAGGATCCACAATGCGGAGGCTCTTGAGTTGCTGGCAGAGGCCGAAGCACAAGTAGACCGCGAGGCACAGGTCGCCAAGATCCCCGAGAAACTCGTGCGTTGGGCATTCGACCATGCCCCGAGCGACTTCGATCTGTACACGCTGACCGGAGAGCCTGTGTGCCATTATGGAGGTGATGCTGTCCAGTTCGATCCCGGATCGGCTGCACTGACTATCCTCGACAGTGATAGTGCGCAGCAGCGCCCACCCGTCACCTCCGACTTCGTCACCTTTGTCAAGCTGGTCGAGATGCTTCCCCAATTGGATGCCCAGAGCACGGCGATGGTCTGCTCGGACGTCCCGGAGGAGATCGGGGACCTCTACAGACTTTACCTGGCACTCAATTACATGGGCAAACCCATTGTGACGGGTGCGTTTGGCAAAGACACCTGGTGGATCATGAAGGAAATGCTGGAGGTGGCCGTCGGGAGCTCAAAGAACCTCACCTCAAAGCCAGTGGCCATATTCGATGTTTGTCCGTCTCCGCCTCTGCTGTGGAGCGACCTGACCTGCCAGAACCTCATCGACTGCGCTCGTTCTGGGATTCCATCCGAGCTGGTGTCGATGCCTCTTGCTGGTGCCACTGCCCCTGTCACCCTGGCAGGCGCGGTAGTGCAACACACAGCGGAATCCATGAGCGGCGTGCTAATCTCACAGCTGGCGCAAGCAGGCGCGCCTATCGTTTGGGGCGGATCCCCGGCTGCTTTCGATATGCGCGAGGGCACAACCCCGATGGGAGACGTGGGGACCTGGTTGATCGACTGCGCCTACGCGGAAGTGGGTAAAGCCCTCGGAATGCCAACCCATGCCTACTTGGGGATGAGCGACGCAAAGGTAGTGGACGCTCAATGCGGATTGGAGTCCGCCGGCGGAACCATCATGGGTGCCCTGGCGGGCGTCAATATGATCTCAGGAGCCGGCATGCTGGACTTCGAAAGCTGTCAGAGTCTTGAGAAGCTGGTGATCGACGCTGAGATCATTGGCATGACGAGGCGGCTCACCGCCGGGGTAGAAATCCGTGAAAGGCCCATTGCCCTCTCGCTGATGCGGCTAATGGGCCATCGCGGCGAATACCTCGGGCACCCTCACACGATGCAGTGGTTTCGGAAGGAGCTCCACTTCCCATCCCAGATCCTCGATCGCGGATCTCTGGAGAGCTGGAAATCCAAAGGCGGAAAGACCGCGTTTGAGCGTGCAAGAGATGAGGTGAAGAGGCTGGTGGGGAAGTATGAGCCCTCGGGATTGGCCCCTGAGGTGCGTCGCGAACTCCGCCGCATTACGGGGAGAGCCGCAAGCAAATACGGAATGGAGGAGCTGCCAGCCTTGCCCCGCGCATGAGAAACCGGCACTGGAGAAACTCAGGACAAAGACAGGAGCAAAGAGAGCATGGTGACCGATTCATTGAAAGACATAAAGGAAGCCCTGATCAACGGAGATCAGAACGGAATTGTTGAACTGACCAAGAAGGCGCTGAAGAATGGCATTGAGCCCATGACCATCATCAATTCGGCCCTGACGGTCGGCTTGCAGTTTGTTGGAGACCGATTCTCTAGCGGTGAATTCTTCCTGCCAAACCTTGTGGCGGCCGGCGCGACCATGCAGAAAGCCATGAGCATCTTGGAGCCGGAGCTACAGGCACGCCAAGAGGAAGTGCAGCGCGCTGGCACCGTAGTGATCGGCACGGTGAAAGGCGACATACACGAGATCGGCAAGTCACTCGTGGCGACCCTGCTATCGTGCAATGGCTTCAAGGTCTACGACGTCGGCGCCGATGTGCCTACGGAGACCTTTGTCGCAAAGGCAGCGGAAATGGGGGCCGACCTGCTGGGACTGTCGGCCTTGTTGACTACGACCATGGTCATGCAGCGCCAGGTCATCGAAGCACTTGAAAAGGCTGACCTGCGCGATCGGGTCAGGGTCATGGTTGGTGGAGCGCCGGTCAGCCGTGAATGGGCTGAGTCGATTGGTGCCGACGGCTACGCAGAGGATGCGATGGCGGCGGTCAGGCTGGCCAAGCGATTGCTCCGATAGAGCGTTGGGTCTAGTCCATACCGTGCACGCAGGGGATTCTGCGTCCAACAACCAACCACGTCCAAGAAGAGTTCAGGAGCTTCAGGAATGTAGGTTTGGGATCGACGGAACGCACTCAGGCTGCCGGCCGGCCCCCTCGAGCCTTTTGGTTTCTGGACATGAGGATAGAAGACGGCGCACAAACCGTTGAGTGAGCGCAATAAGGAAAGGAGAATCACGCCGAATCCAATACAACAAGTCTCGGAACGCCAATCGCAAGGTTCGACTCAGGTGTTGTCGCTGGCGGTACAGGGCAAGTCGCACTGGCTACGCATTCGAAACCGTGCAAGTTGAGCATGCATGATCAGAAAGAGAGGAGAGGCATATGAAGGTCATGGTCTTTGGAGGATCAGGAAAGATGGGCAGGGCAGTCGCCTGGGACCTGATCAAGCAGGACGATGTCGAAGTGGTAGGGTTGGTCGGGCGGAGGCAAGAATCCCTTGCGAAGGTGAGGGATTCGATCGGAAGCGAGAAGACAGCGATTCATGCCCTGGACGTCGAAGACCGGGATTCCCTGCTACGCCTCATGAAAGCCTATGACGTTGGTGTCAGCACGCTGCCGGACCGTCGAACAAGCTACACGTTGGTAGACGCCGCCATCCACGGCGGGCTCGATATCGTCGACATGTTGGAGGAGTTCCACCGGCGACCAGATCCGTACGAGACAGAGGGACTGAAAATCCGTGAAGGAATGGGGATCAGCGAATATGGCGAATGGCTTCACGAGCAGGCCACCAAGAATGGTGTCACCTTCATGGATGGGATCGGCTTCGCGCCGGGCATCAGTAACATCACGGTCGGCGAGGGAATCCGTAAGCTGGACCGGGCGGAAAGGGCGGTCGCCCGTGTGGGTGGAATCCCCTCCAAGGAAGCGTCACAACGTCACCCGTTGCGCTACATGATCACTTGGGCCTTCGAACATGTCCTGCGTGAGTATATGATCCGGGTCGGGGTAATCAAGGGCGGCAAGATCGTGGAAGTGGACGCCATGGGCGACCGCGAACGTTTCCAGTTCACCAAGTTTGGGAAGAACGAAACCCTTGAGTGTGCCATTACCCCAGGCATGCCCAGCTTTCTCTTCACACGACCCCACCTCCAGGAATTCGCTGAGAAGACGATCCGGTGGCCTGGACACTGGGATAGCATCGCCACGCTCAAGGAGTGTGGGATGCTGGACCTCGATCCGGTTGTGACCGGCGGAGTTGAGATTCCCCCCAGGGAGTTCCTGCTGCAAATGATCGAGCCCAAGCTAAGGGCACAGGAAGGCGACACCGACGTGTGCGTGATGTATAACACGGTGGTGGGTGAGAAAGACGGCCGCAGGCATGAGATCGACTACTATCTCTGGGACGAGGCAGATACCGAGCATGGCATCTCCTCCATGGCGCGGGTCACTGGCTTCTCCGCTTCCATCGGCGCTCTGATGATTGGGCGGGGATTGATCCCCGAAAAGGGAATTGTCCCACCGGAAGATTGCATCTACGGAGACCGCTACAAGCTATTCGTAGATGAGCTGCGAAAGCGGGACATCATCATCTTGGAGGAGATGAAAGAACTGGGGTAGCATCTGACGAATGCGCTCAAAGCCAGGGTCCCTCGGGCAGAGCCCGTATCTGACGAACTCCTTTCCGGTTCGCAGTTGTGGCAAGGTGACCGAGTAGTTACGTACTGAGGAGTTAGGGAAAGCCGAGAAAGGAGGGCGGGAGGCGCTCAAAGGAACCAAGTTTCGGCTATAGAAGACCCGCGAGGACTTGGCCGAAGGGCAGCGCTTGCATCTGGAAGGATTGCCCGGGATCGTGGATTACGCAGATGGGTGCCGATATCTGGCACCCATCTGCAGCTGTCAACCGCTAGCACCCGAGACGCAGGAGGATCTCC
>CAYQUY010000083.1:0-9250 GCA_964420755.1 uncultured Anaerolineaceae bacterium | reverse complement strand
TCCCTGTGCTGTCATGACGAGCCCCAGCTCCTCGGGCGTCGTCTGCAAGGTGCGCCGTAGAAACGGGACGATGAGGGTGTCCAGCCCGCCGATCCCCAGCAAGGCCACCCCCAACCCCAGCGTCACGCCCTGAAGCAGGCGGCTGTGGATGGCATAGCGGATGCCCTCTTGCAGGTCCTGCCAGGCGGCGCGCTCGCCCCGGACTTCGGCCGCGACCCGGGTGGCGACACCGACGATGCCCAGGATCATGAGCGCCGAGGCCACGAAGCTGGCAGAGTCGACGGCGAAGGCCGCAGCCGAGCCCCAGCGACCGACGACCACGCCGGCCAGCACAGGCCCGGACAGCCTGGCCACCGTATCGCCGAGCTGCAGCCAGCCGTTGGCCGTCATCAACTGGTCCTGCGGAACGAGGGCCGGTAGCAGGGCTGTTCGGGCGGGATAGAAGAAGATGCTGAGACTGGAGTGGAGGAAGGCAACGGCGAAGGCCCAGGGCAGATCGGCCGGCTCCCGCAGAAGCAGGAACGCGGGCACCAGGGCTGCCCGGGCCAGGTCCGAGGCCACCATGACCTTCCGCCGGTCCCAGCGGTCGACGAGGGTCCCGGCGAAGAGGCCAAACAAGAGCTGAGGCAGAGCGAAGGCGAAGAGGACGGTGCCCAGGGCGCGCGCCGAATGGGCGAGGTCGGCGTACAGGCTGTCGGTCCGCACGGTGATGGCAAGGAAGGTGAAAGTATCCCCGGCCCGGGAGACGCATTGCGCCAGCCAAAGCAGAAGGAACCTGCGGTTACGTAGCATGACAGCCATACCCAGACAGCCGCGCCAGGACATGTGCATCGCAGGTCGGCAGTTGGCAGAGCCGACAGCTCAGGTGGCCGCCAGAGTCGTCCATGCGCGGCAAGCCGCCGAGGTCAGTCCTGACCGATGGTGACTCACTAGATGGCACCGTCCACCGCCTTTACCGGCTCGGCTGCAGGCGTCTCGGTTCTGCGATGCAAGGCGAAGAAGCCGAACGTCGCCACCAACCCCAGAATCCCAGCGCCGTACCACAGCCAGTTGGGGTTGAGGTTGTCCAGCACCAAGCCGGCTAGAAGCGGGCCCACCATCCCCGGGATCAGCCAGGTGAGCTGGAAGGCCGCCATGTAGCGGCCCCGCATGTCCTGGGGCGCCATCTTGGCGACGATGGCCTGGGCCACGGGAGCAACGACCATCTCCCCAATGGTGATGATGACCATCGCCAGCAGGAACAAGCTGTAGGTAGCCACGAACCCGTACATGCCGAACCCGAGCGCATAGAGGCCCACGCCCAGCCCCATGGCCAGGAAAGGTGGGATGTTCCGGATCCGCCGCGTGACCCAGAACTGGAACAGGACGACCATCGCCGCGTTCAGGCTCAGGATGAGGCCATACTGCTGGGTCCCCACGCCATGCACATCCCGCAGGTAGACGCCCAGCGTCGTGCTCATTTGCAGGTAGACGATGGTCGCCAGGATGGAGATGGCGCAGAAGGCGAGGAAGACCGAGTCCCGCAGGACGCGGAGGTAACCGCCAAAGGTCTGGCCGACGCTTTCCGTTTGACCCCGGGCACGCAGTCCGGGCCGGGTCTCAGGCAGGCTCACGAACACGATCCCCGCCACCAGGGTGCTGACGATGGCATCGGCGACGAAGAGAAGCAGGTAGGAGCGGGAGGCCAGGAAGCCCCCGATCGCCGGGCCAATGGTCACCGATAGGTTGAAGGCGACCCGCATGACGGCGTAACCCTGAGCTCGGCTGCGCTCCGGCAGCATATCCGCCACCATCGCACTCCGGGCCGGGCCGCCAACGCTGGCGAATACCCCTACCGCCAGCGCGGTCAACACGAAGAGATCCCACGTGTTCGCCAGCCCCAGCAGCAGGGTGACGACGGCGCTCACGATCAGCCCAAAGATCGTCATCGACTTCCGGCCGATGCGGTCGGTGAGCGCACCGCCGACGAAGCTGCCGAGCAGGTCGGTGACCGAGATCAGGCCGTAGACCACGCCCACCTGCGTCATACCGATCCCGAAACGTTGGGTCACGTAGAGTGAGTAGAAGGGGAATAGCAGCGCGCCACCCAACGCGTCGATGAACGTCGCCCCCACCAGAATCCAGAACGGTCGAGGGCACTCGTCGTACGCGTTGCGGATGCGGACCCTCATTCTACGAATGAACACGTCAACATCCTCTTCACTGACAACCCATCAGAACCCGGACTCTCGCACCTATTGGCCCGGGCTCGGGGAAGACCTCCGGGGAGCGCGATATCGCCGGTCTCAGGAGAACGTCGGAGGGGAAATGGCCCCTCCGCTGGCGAGGGCGGTGGATCCTGCATAGGCCACCGAGGCGCACCTCAGGCAGGGTCACTCCTCGCATCACGCCAGGGCTTCCCTCGACAGATCCAGCGCCATCCAGGTGAGCGTGCGCTGAGGCCGGAAGCCAAGGCTTTTCAGCTCCGCCTCGGCATCGCCGGCGACGCACTCCAGCAGCACTCGCTTGCGCCCCGGGCCGAGATCCGAAAGTGCCCGCTGCAAAAGAGGCGCCTCGGCCCGACCTCGAGCCTCTGGCTCCGTCACCAGGTTCATGCGCAAGCACTTGCGTTCCCCCGCCGGGCGGGCGATGAGGAAAGCAGCCACCTGCGCCTCGCGATGCCAGACCCAGTTCCCGGCTGCATCGAGCCCCAAGGCCTCCTCCACCGCCCCTGGCCGGAGGAGGCTTGGCTCCAATGGGTACGGCCAGACGAGGCCCTCGGGATGTACCCGGCTGACCAGTGACCATTCCTGGCGCCACTCCGACGGCTCCCGCCGACGGGCGGGTTCGGCGCCCACCGAAAGGCGTAGATCCCAGTCAGGCATGCGCTCCCACGTCATGCGGGTGGTCAGGGCATGGAACCCCAACGAGGTGTAAAGGGCTTTGGCTGCTTCGTTCTCGCTATCGACCTGCAGCACGAGGATCGTGCCCCCGCGTTGGCGAGCCAGCTCGATCGAGGCCTCAGCCATCCCGCGGGCGATCCCGCGCCGCCGATGGCTCGCCTCTACAGCGACGTTCGCCAGCACGTATCGCGCCGGGTAGCCTTCGACCCGCATCAGGCTGGCGTTGCCGACCACGCGCCCGCCTTCTTCCCAGACAAAGCCCATCCCATAGGACATCTTGGGAAGCACCAGGCTCCCAATCAGCCACCCCAGCCAGCCTGCTCGCCCATACAGCCGCATCTCCCGCAGCATCTTGCGGCCGGCCGCGTCCAGCCGCCCCGAGAAGGTGCTCTCGATCAGGTCCGCCACGGCGTCCAGATCGCGGCGATAGTCAACCGGCCTCAGGCCGGAACGAGAGTATCCGGGTCGCGTCAAGGCCGCGGCGGTCAACCCTCCCCCTCCAATGCCTGGAGCAGCCTCTCGGCTTCCTCAACGCTGACTGATCCCTCCTCCAACATGCGAAGGACGGCCAGTCGTTCGTCGTCACTGACGGCGGACTTCGGCTTACCCGAAACGCCCGCCTCGAAGAAGGTGGAAGGCCGTGAGCCGAAGCGCCTCGCCTGGCGCTCCCTCTCCCGCTCTACCCGACGCTGCGCACGCTCAACCTCCCGCTGGACTTTGTGTCGAATCCCCTCAGCGTCGATGCCGAAGGCCCTGGCATCCAGCGACCCCAGATTGGACTCCATCTCCGCCAGCGTCGCATCCAGCTGCGCCTGCACTCTTGCCCAGGCCTCTTCGGCCCCACCCCCAGGCTCGGTTCCCTCCGCACGCGCAATCAGGTCGCCGCCGGCCGTCAGGGTGGCGGTGGCCTCGGCCGCGCCCATCCGAACGGTCACGCCTTCCGGCGTCCGTTCCTGTGTCCCGGGGATGGCCAGCCGCAGATCTCTGCCGGCCTTGAGCGTCAGCGCCAGCGAAGCCCGGCCAGGCAAACGGCACAGCAGGTCCTCTCCCGCCCGGACTGCGGAACTCGATCCCGGCGGTGGACTGAACTGCAAACTGACGTCCCCCCCTGCGGCCGCCTGGACGGCGCCGGCAATACCCCGCAGCCGGAGATCACCGCCTGCCGAGGCAATCGAGACCACGCCCTCCACCTCATCAACATGGGCGTCACCGCCGACCCAGTTGACCGTCAGATCCCCATCGATGCGGTGCGCCTCCAGATCCCCGCCTACGCGTTCAACGGCGGCCTTCGCCCCGCAGCGGCGCAGGCTGAGATCGCCTCCCACAGTCCCCAGCTTGAGCTCCCCTCGCAGGCCGGTGACGCGGACGTCCCCGCCAATCCCCTCAGCCTCGACGCTCGCCCCCGCTGGAAGAAAGACCAGACAGGCAGCCCGGCAGGAGATTTCGATGTGGTCGCCCACCGGCTTGACTGACAGCCCTCCCCGCTCAGAGGCCTGGGCCTCCAGCGCCGTACCCTCCCGGCCGGTGAGCCGAAGATCGCCGGAGACCGTGGTAAACAGAACGCGAGGGCTCGGCCCAACCTCCAGTGTGACTGTCTCCATGCCCCAACCCTCCATAAGCGGACGATAGACCATGGACGATGGTCCATGGTCTGTGGTCAGTCTCTCTGCAACAGGCGCATCGCTTCTTCAGAGGTGATCTTGCCGCTTGCCAGTTCGTCGAGAATGCGGTGCCTCTCCTCGTCGGTGATCCCTGGCAGCTCCGGTCCGACCTGGAAGCCCATCGCCTGGATGACATCGCCCAGGCGGGAACGTAGGGTTGGATAGGAGAGGCCCATCTCGCGCTCCATCCGGTTGAGGCGGCCCTCACAGCGAATGAAGGTCTCGACGAAGGCCAGCTGCTCTGGAGAAAGCCGAAAGATGCGCCCCGGTTCGAAGTATCCCTCGAGGGTCGTGTCACAGCTCCGGCAGTGGAGTCGGGTGACCTCAAGCCGGTCACCACAAACCGGGCAGAGGCTAGGCATCGGATGCATCGCAGCCACCTTCCTCAGGTGAATCCTTATGTATCCCTACGATTTGTTGGTGACATTATACAGCCTTGGAGAGAAAAGTCAATATACACCTTGATTTTCTGAATATCCGCTTTCACTTTCCACTCGGACGGCGCCTTCTCAGGCGGTGACAGGCATCTGGTACACTTAGGCAGGGCCTCTGTCCATTGTCTGCTGGCCAGCAGACCATGGACAATGGACGACGGGCAGACGAGGATGAGCCGCAAGACGCTTGAGCTCAGGCTGACTGGCCACGCTTACGGCGGCGATGTCTTCGGACGCGACCCAGAAGGGCAGATGGTCTTCGTCCCCTTTGCCCTGCCCGGGGAGCTCGTTCGCCTCGAGCTGGTCGAGACTCACCAACGGTGGGCCCGGGCCCGCTTGATCGAAGTTCTCCAGCCCTCGCCCGATCGAGTCGAGCCCCGCTGTCCCCACTTCAGCGACTGCGGCGGCTGCCATTATCAGCACATGGCCTACCCTGCCCAACTCCTGGCCAAGGCGGAGATCGTCCGAGGCCAACTTGAACGGCTCGGCGGCTTGACTGACCTGCCTTTCGAGCCCACCGTCGCCTCCCCCAGTCCCTGGAATACCCGCAATCACCTGCAGTTCAGTCTGACGGAGGAGGGCAGGCTGGGGTACCTTGCGGCCGCGTCCCACCGGGTCGTCCCCATCCAGGTGTGCCACCTTCCCGAGCCGCCCCTGGCCGACCTCTGGCCCCGGCTGTCCCTGGAGGCCATCCCCGGTCTCCATCGGGTGAGTCTGCGTTGCGGCGCGGAAGGCGAAGCGATGATCATCCTGGAGGGCCTGGGACGGCCGGAGGTCGAGCTCACGCTGGAAGTGCCGGCCTCGGTTGTCTGGTCGAGCGGTGAGAGCTCGGCCGTGCTGGCCGGCTCCGGTGATCTGATGTTCGAGGTCCTCGGCCGACGGTTCCGGGTCTCTGCCGGGTCGTTCTTCCAGGTTCACACGGCGCTTGCGGCTGAGCTGGTCCGGCGGGTCCTCGACGCGCTGGCAATTCAGCCAGGCGAAGTCATCTTTGACCTATACGCAGGGGTGGGCCTGTTCAGCGCCTTTTTGGCGCAGGCCGGGGCGCGCCTGCTGGCCGTGGAGCTTTCGCCCACCGCCAGCGCCGACTTCGAGGTCAACCTGGACGAATTCGAGGGAGTCGAGCTCTTTGAGGCCTCGGTCGAAGAAGCGCTGCCAACGATCGCCCACCGGCCGCAGGCGGTAGTCCTCGACCCGCCGCGTGCCGGCCTGGCACCTCAGGTGATCGATCAGCTGGCGCGCCTCGCCCCTGCCCGGCTCGCCTATGTCTCCTGCGATCCGGCCACGCTGGCGCGGGATGCCAGGCGTCTGACGCAGGCGGGATTCGAACTGGAGAGGCTAACGCCGCTCGACCTGTTCCCTCAGACGTATCACATCGAGACCCTGTCCATATGGCACCGGTCAGGTGCCTGAAAAGAATCTGTCGGTCAGACCGCAGGCCCATTGCCAGCCGGCTGGCCCGGGTTACAATTGAAGCGATGACCGTACCCTACGGACCCCTGCTGATCGTCGAGGACGTTCCGTATATCCTGGAGCTCCTTGAGGTCACGCTGAGCGTGCGTGGCTATCCGGTGGTCACGGCCCACAATGGTAACGAGGCCCTGGCGCGGATTGCCGAGCAGCGACCCGCGCTGATCCTGACCGACATCTTGATGCCCAAGCTCGACGGCTTCCAGCTTGCCCATGCGGTACGACGCAACCCAAAGACCCACGACATTCCTATCGTCTTTCTCTCCGCCACCTACATCACGCCCGAGGACAAGGCCTTCGCCCTCAGCCTGGGGGCGACCACCTTCCTTGAGAAGCCGATCGAGACGGAGGAGCTCTTGCTGACGGTCGCGGAGATCCTGACCAGAACCAGCCCGCCCGATCAGCAACCGCTTCCCGACGAGGCCTTCTACCAGGGTTATCGCCAGCGGCTGGAGGAGAAGCTCAAGCACAAGCAGCAGCAAATCCGTCGTTCCCAACAGCTGCTGGATAGTGTCCCGTCCGCGCAGCGGCCGGTGATCGAGACCATCATCGAACAGACAGAGGCCCAGGTGCAAGAGATAGAGAACCAGCTGCGCAGCCTCGGCAAGCAGGCGGAAGACCCCGGCGCGCCCGAGCCCTAGCCGGGCAGGCCTCTGCCGACTGCACTCCGCCTCAGAAGCCCGATCCATGCCCTCCGAATCCAGACGTCCCAGGCCCTCCTCGCGCTCGCAGGCAAGCGGCCGGCGGGCAAAACCACCGGCCGCTCAGTCACAGCGAGCCGTCGCCCGCCAACGCAGCCTCAAGCGACCCGCCCGCCCAGGGCCAAGCCGGGGTAGAGCAGCCCCCGAGAGCGACCCCCAGCAACTGGAGGCCAGACTGACCCTCGCCATCGATCTGGCCCGTCAGGCAGGTGAGATCCTACGGAAAGGCCGCGGCCGCGCCATCCAGGCCAACCACAAGGGGGTGGACAACCTGGTGACCGAGTACGACCTGCGCTCGGACCGGATGATCACGGAAGCCCTGCATCAAGCCTTCCCGGAGGACGCCATCCTTTCGGAGGAAAGCGGGGCCAGCGGCAGCGGACGCCTGTGCTGGATGATCGACCCCCTCGACGGGACCACCAACTTCGCCCACGGCCTGCCTTTCTTCGCCGTCTCGCTGGCTTGCGTCAGGGGACATGCTCCACTTCTGGCCGTCGTCTTTGACCCCGGGCGAGACGAGCTCTTCTCAGCCTCGGTTGGCAATGGGTGCTGGCTGAACGGGAAGCCGCTGCACGTCTCGCAGAATCACGCGTTGGAGCAATGCCTGCTGGTGACCGGTTTCCCCTACGATTTCCGCACCGCCACCGAGAACAACCTGGACCACTTTGCCGCCTTCTCGATGAGGGTGCTGGCTGTTCGGCGGCTCGGCTCGGCAGCTCTGGATCTGGCCTACACCGCCGCCGGCCGCCTGGATGGCTACTGGGAGAGGGGCCTCTCCCCTTGGGACTTTGCTGCCGGCGTGCTCCTTGTTACTGAGGCCGGTGGGAAGGTCACCCGTTTCGATGACGGCCCCGACGTCTTCGCCGAGCCGACGTCGTTGGTGGCAAGCAATGGCCTGATTCACAAAGCGATGCTGGAGGTCCTGCAGAAAGGACGATAGACGGCGGACGATGGACGATAGACCATGGACCATGGATGATGTCTACGGTCTATGGTCTGTGGTCTGTCGTCCGTCGTCAGCCGCCTTTCGCAAAGCTTGCCACAGCGCGGCAAGGTCCACTCGCGAGGTCAGGTCAAGGCTGAGGGGGGTGACCGCCACCACCCGGTCTACTCGGACGGCATAGATGTCGGAATCGGGCTCCAGTTCGCGAGGATCGATCTGGACCCGGTAGCCTACACCTCCCGGCTCGCTCAGCTGAGACCGCTCTGGCTTGACCGGCCAGAAGTACTTGAGGCGCGACTGGCGCGTCACCCTCCAAGGCGTTTCGGCAGTGGCGTCGGAGGGGACATCCACCTTGAGCACATCGACATCCGCAAGCTTCGTCTGCCTCAGGAGCAGCCGGCCGAAGAGGATGGTGAAGTGAGCAGCGGCAGCGAAGTCGATGTCCTCCGAGTGGGATAGGTGGTAGCGGGCATCGGTCTCCAACGAGATCGCCAGGGATGGGACGCCCGCGGATGCGCCCTCGAGCGCCGCCCCAACGGTCCCCGACACCGTCACCCCGCTGCCCAGGTTCTCCCCGTAGTTAATCCCCGAGACGACCAGGTCCGGTGGCTGGGGCATTAGTTCCAGCGTGGCGTGTAGCACCGTTTGCGCCGGCGTCCCCCCGACCGAGTAGACCGTCCAGGTCTTCGCGCCGACATTGACCTGCTCCTCCCGGATGGTCCCATCCGAGCTTGTCGGCATGCTGCGGCCTGCGCCGGAGGATTGCTCGCGGGGAGCTGCTACCGTCACAAAGCCCAGCGTCGAAAGGGCCTCCGCCGCTGCCCACAGGCCGGGCGAGCGGATCCCATCGTCGTTGGTGAGCAGGATCTGGGGACGGTCCTTCGAACTCATGAAGCTATGATCTCCGAAACATAATCATACCATCCCGCGCCCGCCTAACCTGGATACTAAGGCTCCAACCGGTCGACAAAGCCACAGCTCCTGGAGACGTTCGCAGTGAAGATATACCCCGACCAAATCATCCTTTGCCTCGCGCCCCCGCCTGGGCCCACCTTACAGGCTACTTACAAATCCCTCACCTCCCCCTCCGTTTCCCTATAATGGAAGCTGCAAAGGCGGCTGGTGGCGACCAAGTGCCGCCTGGTGAAGGCAGGGACCCAGG